>NZ_JANDMF010000028.1:0-73670 GCF_031626875.1 Clostridium sp. SHJSY1 | reverse complement strand
TATAAATTTCCAGAAGAATATAAAAATTATTCTTAGATTAATTTCTATATTTTGTATAAGCAAGCTTGATGGCTATGCGGCTAAGGGGGATGGAGATAATTTGCTATCTTTACCAGTGGGGCAGAAGTTGTGGAATAAAAAAGATTTTGATGAAAAAATATATTCAAAGATACAAAAAGAATCAAATATAATACCTTATTTAGATAGACATATTTATATAGTAGCTAAAAATCATAATAATTGGGTTAATAAATTGAATTTTGAAGAAAATAAAATTATAAAAAATTATAGATCAATTTCAAAGGAGTGGTTTAAATTATTTCGTGGAATTTCAACTAAATATTTAACAGAATATTTATGCTGGCTAATTGCCTCATATAGAGAAAAGGAATTTAGAAATTTAGAATTATTATATGAATTGATGAATGAATTCAATTTTATTAATACAACTCAAATTAGAGTTAGATAAGAATATAGAACAACATTTATTTGATAAAGATGATTATATTAGAGAGAGATGAATATGTATAGGATTTTTTTAGAGGGAAAAAATTATATCAAAAAGAAATTTTTATAGTTTCGGATTTTTTGGGAAAACTAAGCATAAATTAAAAAAAACTAAGGAGGCTAGCATAAGTGAGCACAAGAGAAACTATAAACTGTAGAAGGCATGTATTGCAAGAGTTGAAGCTTGGATTTACTCAAATAAAAGAAAATTATAAATATATAAAAGAACTATCAAATACGAAAGAAGAGATTCTAGGTTCTGGGGAATGGCTACTTGATAATATATACCTAATTGAAAAAGAGTATAAAAGCATAAAAGAAAATATGCCAATGTCATACTTTGATAATCTTCCTAAGTTTGAAAAAATTGAGTCTAGCGAATTGCCAAGGATATTAATATATGCAAAGGAATATATTAAATTAAAAGAAGGTGCAGTTAAAGAGAAAGAAATAATCGAGTTTATAAATCAGAAGCAAGATAAGTTTACAATAGGAGAATTATGGGCATTTCCTCTTATGCTCAGGATTGCCATAATAATAAATCTATCAAAAACCACAAAGAAATTAGTATCAATTCAAGAAGAGAAAGTTAAAGGAAAATATGAAGCATATAAGATTATAGAAGGAAAGAACAAAAATAGACTTGATGAAGTTTTAGGAGAAATAAATGGAAATTATCAACAAATATCAGGATTATTTCTTGAATCATTAGAAAGAACGTTAAGGGATAATTCAATCGAAGATAGTAGTGTTTGGGAATTAATACGAAGTAAATCAAATAATTGGGATGATGAAGAGAAATTTGTAAAAAACAATTTTGTTGAAGCTTCTATAGAGCAATCAATAAGTACTTGTATAAGTTCATTAAGAGAGATTGAGGGGATAAGCTGGAGAAAATTCTTTAACTTAACTTCTAAGGTAGAAGAAATATTAGTTAAGGATCCAAGTGATACATATAATAATATGGATTTTAAATCTAAAGACTACTATAGACATAGAGTTGAAATCTTATCAAAAAAATTACAAGTAGATGAAAGCAAATTGGCAGAAGCAGCTTTGGAGTTGGCTTTGAAGGCAGAGAGTGAAGGTGCTAAAGATTATAGATGCCATATAGGATATTATTTAGTTGATGATGGAGTTAAGGAATTAGGAAAGTCACTAAATAGTAATGCAAAATTGGATAAGAATATTTCATCAGGAACTTTTGTGTTTATTAATTTTTTAGCTACTTTAACAATTGTAGGAGTTATACTTGGTTTAAGTAATTTAATTGGAGTACGATTTACATTAACACAATGGATAATTTCAATATTGCTTATGCTAATTCCTGCTAATGAGATAGTTGTGGCTTTAATAAATTGGTCAGTGAGTAGACTTGTACCAATTAGATTTATTCCAAAATTAAAGTATGAAAAGGGAATTCCTAAGGATAGTAAAGCAATAATTGTAGTACCAGCCATAATTCCTAATAAAAAAAGAGCTAAGGAATTAATGGAGCAGCTTGAAGTTGCTTATAATGGAAATAGAGATAATAATATTTACTTTGCGCTATTAGGTGATTTTAAAGATTATAAAGAAGAGCATTCACCTTTAGATCAGGAGATATTGAATGCTGCAATAGAAGAAACAGAAAAATTAAATAAGCAATACTTTCCGGAAGGGGAACAGCATTTCTTTTTTCTAAATAGAAAGAGAATATATAATACAAAAGAAGGAACCTATTTAGGAAAAGAGAGAAAAAGAGGAAAACTCATGGAGTTTATGGCTCTTTTAAAGGGGGATACCCATACTTTTAATACAATAAGTAGTGATATATCAAATTTGAAAGATGCAAAATATATAATTACATTAGATGCAGATACATTTATTCCAAGAGATACAGCTCATAGGTTAATTGGGGCTATGAGTCATATATTAAATAGTGCAGTTATGGATGGAAAGAAAGTTAGACATGGTTATGGGATTATACAGCCCAAAGTTAGCATAAGTTTAGAGAGCAAAAATAGAACTAAATTCTCTAGAATATTTGCAGGAGAAGGCGGAATTGATGGGTATTCAGTAGCTTATTCAGAAACTTATCAAGATTTATTTGGAGAAGGAAGTTTTACAGGAAAAGGTATAATTGATATAGATGTTTTTTATCAAATACTAAAAGATGAAATTCCTGAAAACACAGTATTAAGCCATGATTTATTGGAGGGGGCCTATACTAGATGTTCATTAGCTACAGATATTGAAGTAATAGATAATTATCCATTTTCATATGAAGCAAGCTCAAGAAGATTACATAGATGGATTAGGGGAGACTGGCAGCTTTTAAGATGGTTATTTTCTTCAAAGGTATCACTTCTTTCAAGATGGAAAATTTTTGATAACCTAAGAAGAAGTTTATTAGCACCAAACTTATTAATTGCTGTACTGCTTAATCTAACTATATTTAAGGGAGAAAGTCAGATACTTATACTTTGCTTTTTAGGGGCTATTATTCCAGTTGTATTTACAGTTACAGATTTTGTAGTTACACCAAAGACCATGTCAATGGGGACTTTAAAAAGTTTTGAACAAATTATTCTTATAATTAGTTTTATACCATATCAAGCATATTTGATGTTAGATGGAATTGTTAGAACATTATATAGGTTATTTATATCTAGAAAGAATCTTTTGCAATGGCAAACAGCAGAAGAAGTTGAAGTTGTAACCAATAATTCACAAAAGGCATATATGAAAAGAATGTGGGCTTCATATTTTGCAGGTGTTGTAGTAATACTTTTATCATTAGGGGCTAGCCCAGTAGTTGCAGCAACTAATATACCATTAGCCTTACTTTGGATAATTAGTCCTTATTTGGCTTATTCTATAAGTCAAAAAGAACCAGAAGAAGCTTACGCTTTCACAAAAGAAAACAAAGAATATTTACGAGATAATGCAAGAAGAATATGGGCATATTATGAGGACTTTGTAAACTTAGAAAATAACTATTTAGCACCAGATAATTATCAAGAAAAGCCTTATAAAGGAGTGGCATATAGAACTTCACCTACCAACATAGGTATGGGATTAATGAGTAATATAGTTGCTTATGATATGGGATATTTACCTTTTGGAGAAGTAATAGATAGGTTAGAGGCAATTATAGATGGAATGTCTAAACTTCAAATGTATAATGGACATTATTTCAATTGGTATGACACAAGAACTTGTGAACCCTTATGGCCTAGATATATTTCAACAGTAGACAGTGGAAATTTAATAGGGTATTTGTGGATTATTTCAAAGACACTTGTGGAATATAAGAACAATCCATTAATTAGATTAGAAGAAATAGATGCAATAAAAGACACCTTAAAAATTATAGGATTACCTGAGCAAGATTTTGGTGAAATAAGGTTAAATAATTATGCTGAAATATTAGAAAACATTTTATCAGATTTAGAAAAAATAGACTTATCAGAAGAAGTGGATAAAGAAAAGATATATTGGATAGAAAAATTAAAAAAAGAAATCAAGCTAAAAATAGCATATTATGAATATGTATTTGATGGAATACAAAAATTTGTAGAAGAGAACCATGAATGCAAATGCCCATCAATAGAGCATATAATAGATGCTTTAGACCATATAATATCTTCTTCAGGAAAAGAATTAAGAAAAGTATATAAAGATAGAATTAATGCACTAAAGACATTTTCTGAAAGAGTGGATAAATTAATTGCAAGTATAGACAATATCATAAAAGAAATGGATTTTAAATTTCTATATGATGAAGAAAGAGGATTATTTGCAATAGGATATAATTTAGAAGAAAAATCACTTGGTAAATCATATTATGATTTATTGGCTTCAGAATCAAGAGCTACTTCATTTATAACCATTGCGTTAAATCAAATTCCAAAGGAACATTGGTTTAACTTAAGCAGAGCTATGACAAATGCATTTAAAGAAAAAAGCTTAGTATCATGGAGTGGTACTATGTTTGAATATTTTATGCCAACGCTAATCATGAAAAGTTATAAAGATACATTGCTCAGTATGACTTATTCATCAGTAATTAATTCTCAAAAAGAATTTGCAAAGATGAAAGGAGTGCCTTGGGGTATTTCTGAGTCAGCATTTTATCAATTTGACTTAGCACAAAACTATCAATACAAAGCTTTTGGTGTTCCAGGAATAGGACTAAAGAGAGGACTTGAAGATGAACTTGTAGTATCACCATATTCAACCTTAATAACTATACCTTATTCAAAAGATGAAGGTATAGAAAACCTCAAAAAATTAGCTACAAAAGAGACATATGGTAGATATGGATTTATAGAAGCTATAGATTATACACCAAATAGAGTGAGCAAGATGGATACAACAGATGATGAAGAGTCCAAAAAAGATGTAAGATGCTACATGGTTCACCATTTGGGTATGTCATTGATGGCTTTAGATAACGCTTTAAATGATAATATATTACAAAAGAGATTTCATTCTATGCCAGAAGTAAAGGCAACAGAGCTATTATTAAAAGAGAGAATACCAAGTAATATAACATTTGAAAGAGAAGAAAACTTTGCAGTAAACAAGAAAACATTGGATAAGGAAGACTTTATTCCAAGAGTTTATGAAGGAGCTACAAGAGAAAATCCAGAGGTTCTATTATTATCAAATGGCAGTTATTCAACCATGCTAACCTTAAGTGGAAGTGGGTATGGAAAGAAAGATAACATGACAGTTTATAGGTGGAAAGGTGATAGTACAGCAGACCCATTAGGGAGCTTTTTCTACATAAAGAATTTAAATTCTAATGATTATTGGAGTGCAGCCTATGAACCTTGTAAATCTGCAGGAGAAGATTATACTGTAGAATTTAGCATTGATAAGGGTACATTTAAGAGAAAAGATGGATCTATAGACAGCAAACTTCAAATTGTAGTTTCACCTGAGGATGATGTAGAAATAAGAAAGTTAACATTAAAAAATACTGGAGAAAAAGGCAGGAGTATAGAAATAACAAGCTATATGGAAGTAACATTACAATCATTCCAAGGAGATGCTGTTCATCCTGGCTTTTCAAATCTCTTTATTTCTACAGAATATAATGAAGAGAATGGATGTTTATTAGGAAGTAGAAGAGCTAGAGTTAAAGATGGAACTGTCCCTTTTATATTCCATAAAGTAATTTCAAGGTATGAATTAGAAGGGGCTATTACATATGAGACATCAAGGCTTAACTTTATTGGTAGAAATAGGAGTTTAAAATCTCCACAAGTATTAGATAATGATGCACCATTATTAAATACAGTGGGAACAGTATTAGACCCTATTATGAGTTTAAGATCTAGAATCAGATTAGAAGCAGGAGAAGAGAAAGAGATTTACTATATAACAGGAACAACAAATTCTAAAGAAGAAGCTTTAGAAGTAGCAAAAAGTTATGAAGAGGTTGGTAAGTTAGAAAAAGCTTATAATGCTTATAGCAGAGCAGTTCAACTTGAATTAAAAGGACTTGGAATTAAATCAGCACAGGCTAATATTTATCAAAGATTGGCTTCATATATATTATTCTTGCACAGTGGTAGAAGTGATAGAGAAGAATATATTAAAAATATCAAGTTCAATCAACAAGACTTATGGGCATATGGAATATCAGGAGATTTACCTATAGCTATGGTAGTAGTTCAAAGCGAAGATGATATGGACTTAGTTAGAGGTATGATTAAGATGCATTATTATTGGAAGAGCAAAGGCTTAAAAGTAGATTTGCTTATATATAATGAAGAAGAAGCATCATATGAACAACCACTACAAAGAAATATAATGAGTGCAATTAGTCTTTCAAAAGAAGGAGATGCATTAAATAAACCAGGAGGAGTATTTGTACATAATAAAGCTACCTTGGGGGAGGATATAAGAGATTTTATAATAGGAATAGCATCACTTTATGTAGATAGTAGTAAAGGTTCTATAATTACACAAATAAGAGATGTAGATGAACTAGAATCATCCACTGTTTTAAGACATAAAGAGTTAATGGATTCACATTTGATAAAAGTTGATGTAAATAAAGAAAAACCAGCAGATGATAATGCAGAGTTACTTGAAATAAGAGCAGAAGATAACTTTAATATTAAAGAAGAACCATTTGATACAAGTATATTAGATTTTTGGAATGGATATGGTGGATTTGACCCTAAAGATAGTAGTTATGTAATTAGATTAGATAAATATAATAACACCCCAGCACCTTGGATAAATGTTGTTTCAAATGATGATTTTGGATTTCATATATCTGAAGTGGGATCAGCTTATACATGGTGTGGAAATAGTAGAGAAAATAAGATAACCCCATGGAGTAATGATTGGGTTACAGACCCACAAGGTGAAGCTGTCTTTATAAGAGACAATGATTGTGGAACATATTTTTCTGTTACACCAAAGCCAGTTAGAGATGATGGTGAGTATATTATAAGACACTCATTTGGATATTCAACCTTTAAACATACCTGTCATGGTATAAGAGGAGAAGAGCAAGTATTTTGTCCTAAAGGAGAAAGGTTAAAAATTCAAAGAGTTAAGTTAGAAAATTTATCTAATAAAGAAAGGAATCTCTCTGTGTACTATTATGCACAGTTAGTACTTGGAGTAATAAACTATGAAAGTGGAAGATATATAACCACTTCATTAAAAGACGATTACATAATGGGAGAAAATCCTTATAGTAAGTATTTTGGTAAACTAAAAGCCTACCTTACAATTTTAGGAGGAGGGGAACTTTCATTTACAGGAGATAGAAAAGAGTTTATAGGAGTAAGTGGAGAATTTTCAAATCCAAAAGCATTAAAATATAAAAAAATGTCTAATAGAGTAGGCAGTGTGTATGATCCATGCTTAGCAGTAGAAAGTAAGATTAAGTTAGCACCAGGAGAGAAAAAAGAGATAATTATACTATTAGGTCAAGAAGAATTAACAGAGACTATTAAAGAAAAGATAGAAAAATACACCAATATACAGGAATGTGAAAAGGCTTTAGAAAACGTAAAACAATATTGGGCACATTTCCTAGGAAATATACAAGTAAAGACAAATGATAAATCTATGGATTACTTACTTAATGGATGGTTACTATATCAAACATATAGCTGTAGATACTTAAGTAGAACAGCCTTCTATCAATCAGGAGGAGCTTATGGATTTAGAGATCAACTTCAAGATTCCATGTCTCTTGGCATAATCAATCAAGAAGTTACAAAATCACAAATAATAAGAAGTGCATCAAGACAATATTTAGAAGGTGATGTACAACATTGGTGGCATCCAGTCATTAATAGTGGTATTAGAACAAGATTCTCAGATGATTTATTGTGGCTACCATATGTAACAACAGAATATATCAAGAGAACAGGAGATTACTCCATATTAAATGAAAAAGCAAAATATCTAGAAGATGAACCATTAGCAGAAGGAGAAGATGAAAGATATACTATAGTAAACACTTCAAATCAAGAAGGAAGCATATATGAACACTGTATAAAAGCAATAGAACAAGGATTGAAATTTGGTGAACATAATATTCCACTAATGGGAAGTGGTGACTGGAATGATGGAATGAGTACTGTAGGAAATGAAGGTAAAGGTGAAAGTGTATGGCTTGGCTGGTTCTTATATAAGATTCTAGATAACTTTGATGATGTTTGTAGTCATATGAATGATAAAGAAAAACAAGAGTATTTTAAAGAAAAGAAAGAGTTTATTAGAGAAAACTTAGAGAAAGAAGCTTGGGATGGAGGCTGGTATAGAAGAGCATACTTTGATGATGGAACTCCACTTGGATCAAGAGAAAATGAAGAATGTCAAATGGATTCTTTAGCGCAAAGCTGGGCTTTAATATCAGGTGCATCTACAGGAGCAAGAGCAGTAGAGAGTATGGAAGCAGTAGATAAGAATCTTGTAAAAGATGATAAAGGAATGATACTACTACTAACACCTCCATTTGAAAAATCAAAGTTAGAACCTGGATATATAAAAGGTTATGTAGCTGGGGTAAGAGAAAACGGAGGACAATATACTCATGCAGCAGTTTGGGTTATATTAGCTTTAACAAAACTAGGTCTTGGAGATAAAGCTTTAAAATACTACAATATGATAAATCCTATAAATCATGCCAATACAGAACTTGAATGTAACATATATAAAGCTGAGCCTTATGTAATGGCAGCTGATGTATACATAAGAGAACCTCATGGAGGAAGAGGAGGTTGGAGTTGGTATACTGGAGCTTCAGGATGGATGTATAAAGTAGGTCTTGAAGATATATTAGGATTAAAACAAGTACAAGGAAAAGGATATAAAATAGAGCCATGTATTCCAAAAGGTTGGGGAGAATACACAATTAACATAAACAATGAAACAGAAGAATATGAGATTAAAGTCATTGCAGGAACTGAAGATAAAATTATAATAAATGGAGAAGAAGTAGATTCAAAACTTATACCAAAAAATAAAGGAAAACTTCAAATAACAGCTGTAGTTGCAGCAAGTTAATAATATATTTTAGGGTAAAATATCTGTTTAAACAGGTTTTTACCCTAAAATTTTGTATTTTTTTCACCTAAAAAGAAAAATATTTACAGGAACAGAAAAAATGTGTAAAATATATTTGATTAGGGTGGTGAACTAAATTGAATAATAGCAAAAAAGGGTTAATAATTATAATTGCATTAACATTTGTTTTTATTGGAGTTCTTACAATGGGAATTATAAAAGACAGAAATTTAAATACAGCTTTAGCTGAATCTTCTACTAAAAAAGTCCAAGAAGAACCTAAAGAAGAAACAAAAACAGAAGAAAAAGCTCCAGAAGAAAAAAAAGAAGAGGTAAAAAATACAGAAACTCTTGATTTTTATGGAAAATTAAAAGAAAAACAATCAGTTAGAATATTAATTCTAGGGGATGGACTAGCTATGAGCCAAGGTAGAACCTCAGAGAATGGTATATGGGATAAAGGTGTAGCTAATTTAATACAAACTACATATGGAAGCAAGGTAGAATTAAAATCACTAGCTCAAGGTGGAGCATCAACAGCAGTTGGAATAGATATAGTAAAAGCAAACGATATAAAGGATTATGACCTTGTTATTACATGTTTTGGACATAATGATAATAATACATCAGTTAATACTAATCAAATGAAGACTAATTACAATAATATAATTGCAGAAGTGAAAAATAAGAGTCCAAAGGCTACTATTATTGTTGTGTTACCAAGTACATTAGCATTAGATAATACATATAGAGATAATATTCAAAAGGTAGCAACAGAAAATAATGTAGCAGTTGCAGATATGAAAAAAGCATTTACAGAGTCAGGTGTCAAAGAATCAACTTTAATGAATGGAGCTTTGCCTAATGACAAAGGATATCAAGTATATACTCAGACTATTGGAAATGTAATTAAAGTTGGAATAAAATAAATTAGAAAAGATAGACAAACAAATGTCTATCTTTTCTAATTTATTTTTGTTTTATATATTCATAATAAGGTAGCTCAATTACATTACCTAGCCCATTAAATTTGTAATTAGTTCCTTTAAGTGCAGGTAAATCATGAACTAAATTTATTCCAACAGTATAAAGCGCAGTAGCTAATTCAGTAGGATCTTGAATAACTGTACCACTCATGATACCCTTATCAACCAAATCTTTAGCCTCAGGGATTCCATCCACTCCAACAACTACAATATTTTTAGAATTATTCCCTGTATTATACCCATATTTTTGAAGTGCTTTAATAGCACCTATTGCCATTGAGTCATTATTTGAAATTATTGCTTCTATATTATTTCCATATCGAGAAAATAAGGCATCAACATTGTTTTTTGCCAATTCTTCATCCCAATCACAAATTACTGATGCAATTTCCTTTGTCCTTATACCTGCATCATTAACTGTTGAAACAGAATATTTTGTGCGATTAATTGATTCTGTATCTTCTTTACCTCGAAGCATAATATATTCCATTACATTATTGTTATTTTTATCAATAGCCTTTTTATCATTATTCCATATATCTATGAGAATATTACCTTCTAAAATACCAGATTGCTTAGAATCAGTTCCTATAATAACAGATTTATTATAGTTTCTTATAGAGGAAGATATAAATGGTGGTAGAACATTAAAAAAAATTACTGGCCTGTTTGTTTGCTTAACTCTATTAATGATATTTTCCATCAAACTTTCTTTTGCATCAACTAAATTTATTAATAAAAGATTATAAGACTTATCATTAAGCAATGTATTTATAGTTTCATTTTGTATTGCTTGATTGTTTTTACCATCAAAGAAAGTAAATTTCACTTTATCTTTATTAGCATTTTCAATATTTTCTAAACACTTTTTAACTAAAGACATATATGGATCATTAAAATCAATTAATGATACTCCTACATTAACTAAAGTTTCATTATTTTCAAAAGCATATATATTTTTTTTTAAAATACCTAAAAATAGTATAGTTGAAAAACATAATATAGTTGTAAATACTATCAATTTTTTTAGCAATTTCAATTGTACCCTCCATAAATTTTTTGATAATAATACATAAAGCATAGAAGATTTAGAGCTTCTATGCTTTAATTATTCTATTTAGTCCCAATCATCATCTTCCTTAGTAGGCAATATATTAGTTCCTTCATCTAAAGGATTTTCAGTATAATCAAATTCTTGCCAAGCAATATTATTAACCACTATTGGATCAACAGCAGGGTTGGCAAGTGGTGTTGAATCACCATTTGGAGCAAAACTTTTAATTTCACTTTGCTTTGGAGAATAGCTTGTTCTTACTTTTGGTAAATAAGGTTTTTTCTTATTAGTCATAACAACGCCTCCTTAGAATAATATAATTTTAGTTTTCTCAAAATAAAAAAAATAATACAAGTAGTTTTTTTGCTAATGATTAAAAATGCACATAAAGTGCCTAGTTTATGGTATAATAATAAGTCGTATAATACGGAAAATTATTAGAGGAGGAAATAACTTTGTCTGATTACATAAATGAAATAAAAAAGAGAAGAACCTTTGCAATAATTTCTCACCCAGATGCAGGTAAAACTACATTAACAGAAAAGTTCTTACTATATGGAGGAGCAATAAGACTTGCAGGTTCAGTTAAAGCAAGAAAAGCATCAAAACATGCAGTTTCAGACTGGATGGAAATAGAAAAACAAAGAGGTATTTCAGTTACATCATCAGTAATGCAATTTAATTATGATGGACACTGCATAAATATATTAGATACACCAGGACACCAAGACTTCTCGGAAGATACTTATAGAACGCTTATGGCAGCAGACTCAGCAGTAATGGTAGTTGATGCAGCTAAAGGTGTGGAAGATCAAACAAGAAAGTTATTCCATGTTTGTGCATTAAGAGAAATGCCAATATTTACACTAATAAATAAGATGGATAGAGAAGCACAAGATCCATTTAAACTTTTAGATGATATAGAAACAGAACTTGGAATAAAAACATACCCAATGAACTGGCCAATAGGTTCAGGTAAAGACTTTAAAGGTATATATGAAAGAGATAACAACAGAATAATAGTTTTCAATGGTGGTAATCATGGTCAAAATGAAGTTGAAACAATAGAAGGAAATGTTGAAGATGAGAAGTTTAGAGCAATTCTAGGAGATGCACTTCATGATAAATTAATGGAAGACATTGAACTTTTAGATATAGCTGGAGATGAGTTTGATGTAGAAAAAGTTAGAAGTGGAGAGCTTACACCAGTATTCTTTGGATCAGCGTTAACAAATTTTGGTGTTCAACCATTTTTGGAACATTTCTTGGAGATGACAACATCACCACTTTCAAGAAATTCAAGCATAGGAGAAATAGATCCATTTGATGAAAATTTCTCAGCTTTTGTATTTAAAATTCAAGCAAATATGAACAAGGCACATAGAGATAGAATTGCATTTATGAGAATCTGTTCAGGTAAGTTTGATAAAGGTATGGAAGTTATGCATATGCAAGGTGGAAAGAAACTTAAACTTGCACAACCACAACAATTTATGGCTCAAGATAGAGAAATAGTAGAAGAAGCATATGCTGGAGATATAATAGGTGTATTTGATCCAGGAATATTCGCAATAGGAGATACATTATGTACTCCATCAAAGAAATTCCAATTTGAAGGAATACCAACCTTTGCACCAGAACATTTTGCTAGAGTTAGACCAGTTGATACAATGAAGAGAAAACAATTCATTAAAGGTGTAACACAAATAGCACAAGAAGGAGCAATTCAAGTATTTAAAGAGCTTCATATAGGAATGGAAGAAATAATAGTTGGTGTTGTAGGTGTTCTTCAATTTGAAGTCTTAGAATATAGACTTAATAATGAATACAATGTTGATATTAAGATGGAAAGACTTCCATATAGATATGTAAGATGGATAGAAAATAAAGATTTAGATCCAGAGACATTAAATCTTACATCAGATACTAGAAAGGTTAAAGACCTTAAAGATAGAAATCTTCTAATATTCCAAAATGATTGGGGTATAAGTTGGGCTTTAGAACACAATAAAGGAATAATTTTGTCAGGAGTAGGAAAAACTGAATAAAATTAACTAGGAAAAATTTCCAGCAGATGAAAAATTATATCTGTTGGACCTTTTTTTACAAAAAACTAATTTACAAAGTAGAGATTTATAGGTAAAATAATAGTAGGAATGGGAAGCTAATGAAATAATTTCAAGCAAACGATATGAAATTTGTCAAAAAAAGTAATCTCTATAAGACATAAATTTTTCGAGAGATAAGTGCGTCTTCATGAGATATAGAAACTTTAATTTTATGATGAATGGAGATATAGGATGCTTAAGATAAATAATAGAGAGTTAACTGAAAGTTTAATTAGTTCGTGGCTAGATAACTTACAATACTTAGATAATTTTAAGAAAAAATATATCTATGATATAAGCTGTGACTATTATGATAGTGATCTTGAATTTTTATATGAAATAAATAGAATTATACATGAAAAAGAGGAGACATGCGAAGATAATGTAACCAATCTTGTATATTTACACCAAGAGGATAAGCATCTATTAATTTATAAAGAGGTTAAACTGGAATTTACTTGCGAAGAAATAAAGGAAATAATATTTGGGTTAATCGATATATTAGGGAAAATCTATCCTCTAGGCACTACTGTTGAACTAAAAAAAGAGTACATAGGAAAAAGAGTAGCTGAAAAAGATGTAAAAAATGCACAAGTGGTCATAGTTAATCGTTTTATTTCACATGAAGATGCAAAATCCTTTTTCCAATATTCAGCAGTAGTTTATCCAATAGGTTTTGTGGGAGAGATGAAAGTAATACATTTTACATCTGCCTTGATAGATAAAGTTCTTAAAGCTGGATACTCAGATGAAAAAGAAGAAGCATATGTATATTTGATGAAAAAAGAGCTTATAGTAGATAAGAGAATGCACTCCTTTGGATTCTCAACAGATGAAGAAAGAGAAAGCTTTGAAAGAAAATTAGGCGTTGAAAATTCTAGTGAATAAAAAAATAATAAAAAAATCTATAGTATATATTTACAACGTAGGGTTATGTAGGTAAAATAGTTAATAGGTGTGGGAAGCCAGAAACTTAAACATTAAGCAAACGATGGGAAAAAATTTAAATATGTATGGGGATATTGTATGCTTAATGTGGATAATGAACAATTGACTGAAAATTCAATCAGGGATATAACTATAAATAATGGAATATTTATCTTATGGAGAAAGAGAGCAACTTTATAAAATAGGTTGCTCTTATTGTGATGTCCAAATTAATTTTTACAAATCAAAAAATACATTTATTTAGATTCTCTACAAAAGAAGAAAAAAAACACGTGTTCAAAATAAATTAGGATAGGAGAATGTTTTTATGATACAGATAAAAATAGATAAATTAACAAGTGATTTGGAAACATTAAAAACAGCGATGGGAGAATTTGAACCATATTCTAAGGATTTTATGAAACAATGCATAAGTGATTTAGAAGGACAAAATTCAGATTTTGTAGAGACTGTAAAAGATACTTTAATGAGTATAGCAGATACAAAAGCACCTAAGTTATTAGAAAAAATTAATTTCTTTCATAAAAAAGGAATTAATTTAGTAAGAACATTTAAAGAAACAGAAGAGGATATTGCAAAAAATATAAAATTGAATAAGGTGGAATAGTTATGTCGAATGGGTGTAAAAAAGAATCAGCAGAAAGTGTAGCTTCTAGGTATATAGAAAAAATAGAACTGCACAGAGATCAGATAATAAAAAACTTTACAGATATGAACATTGAAAATGCAGATGCTAAAGATTATTTTGAAAATATAATCAAAGATATAAAAAAAGAATGTAATGATTTAATTGATTATATACATAGCATTAGATTTAACTAAGGGGGGCTGATTTTGAAAAACCATATAATAATAAATTATTCAAGAATTTCAAATATAAAAGACAGCATAGGTAAATATAAATCAGCTTTAGAAACCATGGAAGCTTCATTAAAAAGTATAAAAGATGTGTTAGAAACTGAAAATAGTGGAGAATCCATAACAGCATTAATAGAAGAATACGAAGAAATACAAAATTATATTAATTCATGCAAATTAGAACTAAAGGACTTATACGATATTTTTTCAGAATATTACTATGATATGATGAGTATCATAAAACCAAACAATGAGTTAAATCATATTTATTTAGACAAAGAAGATATATATTATAAATTACAATCTATATTAGATTCAGTTCAAGAAATAAAAAGAATACAAAGAGAAGATTTTTATGAGAAGACATTTCAGGCTCCAGATAATTTTTATGGCTTTATACCAACTTTAAATGGAGATACATCAAGATATGAACAAGAGAAAAATGAAGAATTAAATTATAATAAAATTGAAGATATAAAAAGTGAAATAGGACAAAGGGCTAGAAGAATAGAAAATCATTATGAATTATTAGAACATGGATTCAGAAAAAAGATAGTTTCATATATAGATATGGACGAACGTCATGCTAGTAGAGCAAAATCTATATATAATAAAAATATTAGTTCTAGCCAAAAAGCAACAAGCTCTTTAATAAATTATGGGGGAGCTCATAAGAATTTAGGGGAATTATTAAAGGAAAGTTATGAAAGTATGAAGGCATTAGCACAAGGTGGCTCTATGTATGCACTAGGTGTAGTAACTATAAATCAAGAAACTAAAACAGACAGGTCAGTAAAGACTGATAATCAAAATGGAATAGGATATTGTGTGGGATATTCTTTGGTATAATCTTATGCAGAATAGAAGAATATTTCATGTTCTACTGCAGTTAAGAAAATTCTGTTATATAAAAATCTCCAACAGATAATTGAATAATTATTTGTTGGAGATTTTTAAAGATGAATATGTTGATAAAAGTAATCCTGATAGCATAAGAAACTTTTTAATAAATTATAATCTTTTAGAAAAAAAATTCCGAAACACATATTAATGGATTATAATTCTTAACATTTATTTATATTTACTAAAGCTTTTATTTCTTAATTTCATGTGCTACCCCATGACTATTTATAATACAAATTGCTTTACCCGTAATATCTGAAATTATTAAGGTTTCATATTCATCAGGCCAAAATTTTTTATTCAATATTGGTATTGTATCCACGCACCAAACTGGCTCTTCTGTAATATAAAAACTTTTATTATATACTACTGATTCTGTATCTAACTCATACTCATCACTAAACCCTTCAATAACTTTTTTTGAAATTTCAATTATTTCCTCTAATTTAAATTTTGTCTTACCTTCAACTTCAACTGCTTTTAAAAATTTTTTTTCATTCATAATCATTTTCCCGCCTTATCTCTTAATTTAGTTATAACTCACATCTCTTATATCAGCTGGTAAATCTACCCCTAATATTCCTGTTGCTACTTGTGTTCCTGTTCCTAATAGTGTTACATCTTCTGTATAGTTTCCATATATAATTTGGTTTAATGACTTCTTAAAATAGCTTTTTTGAATATTTGTTGAATTTCCAGATTCGCTTATTCCAGAGCCGTCACTTATAGCTATATCTTTTGCATTTTTGTACTTTATTTTAGAAGTAATAAGTGAAGAAGATATAAAAAGACCAGCTTATGAAGCAAGAGAAGCAGAACTACATGACCAGGCAACAAGGTTAAAAAGTGCTATAGAGCAAGGTTTAAGAGAAGGAAGAGAAAATGGAAGATTTAAGTCAAAAATTCGGGCAAATCTTTCAACCAATTTTCAAAACTATCACAATACACTTCAAATGAATCCTTATCTTCATAATAGTAATATACTTTAGATTGACTTCCTTCGTTGGAATTTAAGCAAAAATAATCTCCGTTTCCTATGCCATAAAATGGTATCATGCTAGATTTCCAATTTCCATTTTTCATTTCATATTTATAAACTTCTTCTATACTATCGTTTCCATTTGTATTTCCTTTTGAAACATTATATATATCTCCTGGAAACGACCATTCAGACATAAATTCAATGAAATACTTGAATTCATTACTAAATGTACAATTTAAAAATTTAGATAATTCTTCCCATTCCGTTTCAGTTGGCTTATCAAATTTTTCAGATTCTTTATCTAAGACATTTTTTAGTATAACTTTAATTTCATTGTAATTCATATTAATAAAATACCTCTTTTAATAATTTCTAAATGATTCTATCCCGCCAATATTATTATACTATATACTTCCCTAAAAATTCAGTTTAAGAAACCCATGCTATAGAATATAATTAAATGGTGGTGATTAAGCTGATAAAGAAAAACAATAGTATAGACAATGGATTTATAATGTCACCAGAAAATGAAAAAATAAAGAAAGCTTGTAGTATTTTAGAAGTAATAAGTAAAGATGATATAAAAAGAGCAGCTTATGAAGCAAGAGAAGCAGAATTACATGACCAGGCAACAAGGTTAAAAAGTGCTATAGAGCAAGGTTTAAGAGAAGGAAGAGAAAAGGGAAGAGCAGAGGGGATAAAGGAAGCAAAAAGAGAAAATGCAAAGAATTTTCTAATGGTTGGTGCAGATGTAGAATTTGTTTCAAAAGGAACAGGGCTAACAATTGAAGAAGTTGAAGAAATCAAGAAAAGCTTAAATTAGTAGGAGAGATTGGATTTAGGTAAAGATGAAAGCTCAAGTAGATAATTAAAATAATTATCTGTTTGAGCTCTTCTTCTGAAAGGGAAATTTAAATTTCTGCAGAAGAATACACTTTTTGAAAGTCCATTAAATAACTAAATTTTTATTTCAAAACTTTAAGAAAAAATAGGACTATGCAGATTAACCATATTAATAATAAATAAATTTATAAATTTTCACAAAAGCAAAATATATAAAATTATTTTAAGACTTATAGACTTGTTAAGTAATATTGGTTTGTGGTAGATTGTTATGTGTTTAAATAAAAAAGATTGATATTTAAAAGAAATTATGGTACAATTAATTTATAAAAAAGATTCTTAATAGATATGTGCATTTCTCCTTTAAGAGAATTATATAAATCAATATATTAATCTTTTAGTCAATTTAAAAGGAGGAATTAAATATGGAAGATAAAACTTTAGTATGTAGAGATTGTGGAAATGAATTTGTTTTCACAACTGGAGAACAAGAATTCTACAAGGAAAAAGGATTTGAAAATGAACCAGTAAGATGTTCAGATTGTAGAAGAGCTAAGAAACAACAAAATAACAGAAGATAGTTTATGATTATTTTAAGAGTTATAAGTTTTTTTGTAACTCTTTTTTATATGTAATCTGAAAACATTAGACTATATTCAAAATGGGTGATAAAGATGATACAAAATTTACTGCATTTTTTGTTTTTATAGTAAAAAATAAAAAATGTATGGGTTCTTAAGTGGTTAATCCCTAAAAGCTACTTTCCAAATTGATATATGTTATATAATAATTAAGTGAAATATATTTCTTTCACTTAGGTAATCATCAAAAGAAAAGGGCTATTTTATGTAGATCTACACAAAAGGCCCTTTTTACTTGTATGTCGTCTATACTCCTAGTAGAATGTAAATTCTATTGAAGCTAAAAAGTAGTAAATTTCTATTAATTAAAAGAAGAAAACTTAACTTAAATTGGCTATAATATTCATAAGGGAGTTGAACTAGTTACAGCCAATAATTACAAGGATATTGCAAAGTTAAAGGCTATTAGATAATTTACGATAATTAGTTATATACATTAATATTTAAATATAATACATGTGAAATTAAAAGGATTTACCATTTTTAAATTCTCATAGATAAGATTTCATACCCAACATGAAGTCTTATTTTTTAGTTAAAAAATTTAATATATGTTATAATAAGTCAAAAAGAAGTTGTGAATTTATGGTACATGGAATATGGAATACTAAAATAAGTAGGTACAAAAAATGGATAAGGATTTCCAATGGATAAAATTAATTTTAGGTGGTATAAATTTTCTTCATAACTGATAAATATCATATTAATGGCTTACCTTTTGTAATAATGTTTATATTAGGCAATGTAGTTATGGTAATACTTGATATTGTATTTAGAAAATCATTTAAAGAAAATTTGATAACAATGTTAGGATACTATCTTCTATATATAACTTTTAGTGAAATCCCATCGTTAAATATATAGTTAACTTCTTAAAATAAATATAGTAACAGTTGAGTATAAACTCTTATTATTTAAGCAGTTTACATTTTATTTCTTGGAAAATTGTGTAAAATATGTTTATAAATAAATTTTTAAGGAGGAGTTTTTATGAAAAAATTGGCTTTAGCTTTAGTTTTATTTTCTACATTAAGTATTGGGGGAATAGCTACTTCAGCAAATGCAGAAACTACAAAAACTAATCAAAATTCAACTCAAAATGTTAATTCATTAATTAAATCACTTGCTCAGGAGTATGGTTGGATATGTACTCATGATGGAGTTGGTGTTAATCTTAGAGCATCTAAAAGTACAAGTTCTAAGGTATTAGCTAAAATTCCTGAAGGTACAAAAGTAAAACTTTTATCTGGTGTAGTTTCTGGTTGGTACAAAGTTCAATATAATGGGCAAATTGGATATGTTTCTGCAAGTTATGTAGTGGATGAAAATGGAGATGGCCCTGGATTATAAAATTTATTATAAGTGTTTCAAATAAAGATATAAAAAGTCATTGCTTTAAACAATGGCTTTTTATATTCACTAAAGTCATATTTAATTCTATTTAATCTAGAATTGAAACCGTTTAAATTTAAGAGTAAAATAGAACTAAATAAAGTTAAATTTTATGTTACGTATGATAAAAAATATTATATAAAGGAGAAGTTTATGAACGAAAAAATAATAAAACTAAAATTTATTGGAGATTTGGAAGATGTAACTTTTAGTACTGAAGAAGGATCAACTTTTAAAATTAATGTTTTTGAGATGAATAACCTAAAATATTGGCTTCAAGATAAATCCAGTTCAATAGTCATATCTTGTGAAGATGGTTCAGAGTTAGCTTTAAATAAATATACAATACAGTATGCTAATATTTATAAATAACTAATTGTTTTTATATGAAATAGTGATAATACATAAACCACCTGTAGTTAAAACAATTTTCAATTGCAAAACTGTAGGTGGTTTTATTTTGTTAAATCAATTACTTGAACGAAGTCGCTAAAAGCCAACCGCCCCGTATGTAAATTCAAAAACTCACAAATCACTTCAATATTTATATATTTATATATTTATTAATATTTAAAAGCTTTATTTCTTAAAATCATATAACTTATTCTGTTTTAGGACATAAAATCCCCCTCTCCATAGATAAGTACTTATTTACTTTTAACCTTATTTATGGTGGCAAAGTACTTCGAGGCATTATTTTACCTATCTTTATTAAATTTCCCTTCTCACAATTTTTACACTTACCTATTTTAATTCTAGTTAATTTAAAGAACAGCTCTGCTGACGATAAATTTTCTGCTTCTTTAGGTTTAACCCTAAATATTTCCTTACATCGCTTGAACTTTAAATTTTTATTTCTATTAGCCAATATACCATAATGTCTTATCTTTACTAATCAAGGATATGGATAGTAAACTTTCTAATAAATTCTGATGGCTTTAAAGACATCATTTTTCTTTGTTTTTATCTTTATAATCTCTCCATTTAAATACTACTTTTTCATTATCAACTTTTATAGTTCTATCATCAGATATTGCAATCCTATAAGTATATCTTCCTAAATATTAAAGTGCATATTCCATACTTCTAAAAGGTGCTTTACTGTAGACAATCAAATGATCCTTAAATAAATTAAATTTATCTCTTGATGATAACTCTCTAATTTTTTTAGGAAAATTAAGTTTTTTAGCTAGGTAAAGTTCATTTAAATAATATAGAAATTTTCCTCTAAATTTTCTTGATAAAACTTTTACAGAAATAAAAAATTTCTTTTTCGATTTTATTCATTTAGTATTATTAAAACTTAATCCACTTCCAGGCACTATACAGTGAATATGTGGATGAAACATTAAATTCTGTCCCCAAGTATGCAATATTGTTGTAAATCCAATATCAGCATTTATATACTTTTTATCCTTTATCATTCCTTTAAAAGGTGTGTAAAATGTAAGAAGTGAAGTTCCTTGAGAAAGAACCTCACTTCTTATTTTTTTTATATAAATTTTAGTTTAATCAATAACTCAAGTCATCGCTTTTAGCGATTTAGTTCAAGATAGATTTAGCGAAATCATAAAAACTCAAATAATTACTTAACTGGTCTTGGATTTATATATACTTCTGATTTACCAAGAACTACAAGCTGGTAGCTTGGTTTCAAAGGTACTAAATTAAAACTTTTTATACTAGGTGACAATCTTAAAGACTGCATTATAACGAAATTTTCATCAAAAACAAGTAAATAAGCATCTTCGTTTTGAGAAATATTTGTAATATCATAAAGATTTTCTGTTGAAACATTCAAATCAGATAATTTATAAACGCCTTGTTTTAAAACATTACTTGAAGTTACAGCTAATGTTGTTATTCCAAGTAAATTGAATGATAAACATAAAAAAGTTAAGAATAAAATAATAAATTTCTTCATCACACAACCACCTTTCAGATATATTTTGTGTAACAGATATTATATTATTCCATGCGTTACTTTAAAATCACAGTATTGTTTTCATCTGCAAAATTTTCTATTACTTCAACAATAAATATAGACCCTTCTGTTAAAAACTCGTTAGGCACTTTTTCAAGTACCACTTATATATTTTTGGAAATATTATGTTTTTATGCATTTAACTTCAGTAATCGTATACATAAAGTATGTAGAATTCAAGCCGAAATATATAATAGATTTAATAATATAATTTTAATTTAACATTTTTTATGAAAAAGAAAAATTATTTTGAGGTGGGAACAAATGAAAAAAACTACAATTAAAACAAAAATCATAGTAATACCTGTTATTGTAATAATGCTTTCAATCCTATTCATAAGTATTACATCTTCATTATATATTAAGCATTTATTAAAAACTCAATTACATTCAGATGTGATTACCCTTTCAAATCAAATAGTTAGTGAAATTAATAATAATAATATGTCTTTAAAAAATATTAATTTATTATTAGAAGATAAACTTTTTTCAGCTGCAAACATTTTAAAGTCGAGACAAAATGAGTTAAGCAGTCCTTATTTAAAAGAACTTGCAAAAAATTTAGGAATAGATGAATTATATTATTATAGAGACAATACTATTCTTTATTCTACAGTTGATTCATATGTAGGATGGAAACCAGATAATGGACATCCTGTAATGAATTTTGCAAAGAGTGGAAAAGAGCAACTTGTAGAAGAAATACGAAAGGAGTCAGAATCAGATAATTATAATAAATATGCATATATGAGATTTCCAGATGGTAGTTTTGTTCAAATAGGAATAAGAGCTAATGCGGTTCAAAAATTAACAGATTCTTTTAATTATCAAACATTAGCTGAAAATTTAGCCAAAAAAGAAGGATTTGTATCTGCAACTATATTAGATAAAGATTTAAAAGGAATTGCTTCTTCGGATGAAAATAATATAGGAACTTTATTTGATAAAAATAATGCCCCTGAAGCTGTCCAATCACTTAATGGAAAGATTAGCATGGAAGAATACACTAATAACAAAATACTAAAAGTAGCAGTACCCATAAATGTTGATGGACAGATAAATAATGTACTTTTAATGAATATTTCAATGGATAATATTTATTCAGAGATGAATAAGACTATTATTGTCAATTCAATATTTAGTATAGTTGTATTTATTATTATTTCGCTAATATTATTTAATACATCAAATTATGCCATAAAATCGATTAATAAACTTAAAGAATTGCTAGGCATAATTTCTTTTGGTGATTTTACTAAGGAAGTTCCAGATGAATTATTGAAGAAAACAGATGAATTTGGAGAAATCAGCAAATCTATAGATGTAATGAGATCTTCTATAAAAGAAATAGTAAGTAAAACTGGAAATATATCAGATAAAGTAGCAGCATCTTCTGAAGAACTAACAGCAAATACTAAACAAGTTTCTAATTCTGTTAATGAAGTATCAAGGACAATAGATGATATTGCAAAAGGGGCTATTAATCAGGCAACACAAACAGAACTAGGTGCTACGAATATAAGTCATTTGGGAGACTATATTTTAGAAACTCAGAAAGTAATAGATGATTTAAATATAGTATCAAATGAAGTGGGAAAATATAAAGAAGAGGGAATAATAGTCTTAAATTATTTAGTAGAAAAAACAAATAAAACATTTGAAGCTACTACAGAAATAAAAAATGTTATAAGTGAAACAAATATAAGTACTGAAAAAATTCAGGATGCAAGCAAAATGATTAAAAGTATAGCAGATCAAACAAATTTATTAGCTTTAAATGCTGCTATTGAAGCTGCAAGAGCTGGTGAATCAGGTAAAGGATTTGCAATAGTTGCAGATGAAATTAGAAAATTAGCTGAAGAATCAAATAGATTTACTGATGAAATATCAAAAATAATTCAAGATCTCATAAGTAAAACATCAAAATCAGTAAGTGAAATGGTTATTGTAGGAACTATTGTGCAGGAGCAAACTTTAGGCGTTAAAGAAACAAAAAACAAATTCGAAGATATTTCTAATGCAATAGATAAGATGAAATTTCAAATTAACAGTTTAAATGAATCAAGCACATCTATGATAAAACAAAAGGAAAAAATGATAAATGTTATTGAAAATTTATCAGCTATTTCAGAAGAAAATGCAGCTGGAACAGAAGAAACAGCAGCATCAGTAACAGAACAAACAAAATCAGTCTATGAAATAGCAGAATCTAGTCAGGCATTAGCAGAATTAGCGAAAGAATTAAAAGATAGTATTTCAAAATTTAAATACTAATCCAAATATGTAATACACTGTACACTTAACAAGTAATTAGATTCTTATAAAATAAAGATTCTAATTACTTGTTTTTAATTATCTTAATTATTTTTTTATTTTTAGACTACAATAATATATTCTGTAGATATAATAAAGATTTAAAACCTTTAGCTGTAGAGTATAATGATAGGTTGGAAAAAATCAAAGAAAAAGATGTATTAACCATAGTTTCAGCTAATAGTCCTCCATTTTGCTATTTAAATCCTGATACAGGTGAAATTACAGGCATAGATGGAGAGATTATACCACCACCCCTATACTCTAATTAATATATCATTTATAGGGTGAACTTTAATAATAGAACGCTTTAATTTTATTCTAACCATGTTATTTTTATAAAAAAACATGAATAAAAAATACTTATAACAAGAGGTGAATTAAATGCAAATACTTTTAAACAAGGTATTTATGCTGTTTCGTCTGAACATGAAGGGATTTATCGTAATATTAAACTTGTAACGCCAAATAAATCTGCTACTGTTACAATACTTGACTCTACTAATACTCAAATATTGTTTGTAAAACTTAATAATATAAATGAGTATTTAAAAGTTGGGCCTATAAAAAAAGGAGAAACTTTAATTATATGTGGTGAAGGTGAAGTATCTATAACACATTAAAAATTCACGACATTATTTGTTGAATTTGCGATAAATTATCAGAATATTTGCAGTTTTTTGTTATTATATATATAAATAATAACTATTTTTTAGTATTAGTAATTCAAGGAGGAATAAAAAATGAAAAAAATAAAATTATTATGTTTGGGAGTATTAATATCATTTACAGCAGCTGCTGCGTCAACTGGGATATCTGCTAAGGCTGCAACTCAATATACTGTAAAAGCAGGCAAGACTACTTTAGCAAGTGCAGTAGCAAAAGTAAAGAGTGGAGATACAATTGTAATTGATGGGTCTGTAACATCAGGAACTGTAAAAATTTCAACATCAGGAATTACAATAAAAGGAATAAACAAAGCAAAAATTGATTTTAAGCAAACTGCCGTTGGGCAAAAAGGATTAGATTTTTCAGGAAACAGTAATATTGTTCAAAACTTAGAGGTATGTAATGCTGGTGATAATGGTATATATGTTAGTGGAAAAGGAAATAAATTTTACAATTTAGAAGTACATGATAATAAAGATTCAGGATTCCAAATATCAAATGGTGGAGATAATTCTTATTTATATAAAGTTCACTCTTACTTAAATGCAGATGCCCCAAAAGGAGAAAATGCAGATGGTTTTGCAATTAAACTACACTCTGGAAAAGGAATAATTTTAGAACAGTGTGTTTCAGAAAGAAATTCAGATGATGGATATGATTTATATGCTGCACATGGAGCTGTAACATTTAAAAACTGTCAAGCTTTAAATAATGGTAATGCAAAAGGTTATAGAGGAGATGGAAATGGATTTAAATTAGGCGGAATAGATAATAAAACTCCAGGAAAACCTGCTCATGCAGATGCTTTAAATCATTATTTAATTGGTTGTATATCAAAAGGGAATACTAAAAATGGATTTGATAGAAATAATCAAACTGGAAATGTGATTATGGAGAAATGCACAGCAGAGTCTAATAAAGGATACAATTATTACTGGCCATCAAAAGGAACTCCATCAGCAATAGGACATGAAATAAAATTTGGTACAGCATATATTAAAAATGGTTGTATTTCAATTAATGGTAAAAATAAACTTGATGGAGCTTCAGTAACTAACAGTCCAACTGTAAAATAATTAGTACATAAGTATGCTATTTAGATAATAAGTGTCTTAAAATGAGAGTTAATCATCTTAAGACACTTATTTTTATTTATTGTTATTGTATCCACATACCAAACTGGTTCTTCTGTAATGTAAGAACTTTTGACATATAACACTGATTTTGTATTCAACTCATATTTTTCACTAAAATCTTCAATAACTTTTTTTGAAATTTCAATTATTTCCTATATTAATCTTTCTTGTTGAAAAATTAAAACCTGCTGTTAAATTTCACCTTTTTATATACAATAACATCTATTCCTTTACTTTTCATATCTTTTATGCAATTTCTTATTTATTTCAATATATACTTCCCTAAAAATTCAGTTTAAGAAACCTATGCCATAGTATATAATAAAGATAGAATATAATTAAATGGTGGTGATTAAGCTGATAAAGAAAAACAATAGTATAGACAATGGATTTATAATATCACCAGAAAATGAAAAAATAAAGAAAGCTTGTAGTATTTTAGAAGTAATAAGTAAAGATGATATAAAAAGACCAGCTTATGAAGCAAGAGAAGCAGAACTACATGACCAGGCAACAAAGTTAAAAAGTGCTATAGAGCAAGGTTTAAGAGAAGGAAGAGAAAAGGGAAGAGCAGAGGGGATAAATGAAGCAAAAAGAGAAAATGCAAAGAATCTATTATTGATAGGTATAGATGTTGAGCTTATTTCAAAAGGAATAGGATTAACAGTAGAAGAAGTTGAAGAAATCAAGAAAAGTTTAAATTAAACAAATTATATTTACTCTATAAAGTAGAATATAAAAAATCTATTTTATAGAGTATTTTTATATTAGAAGGAGAAATAAAAATTCATGAGAACAAAAGATGTGCATAATTTCAATTTAAGTTCAGAAGAAGAATTTAAAGAAATACAAAATAAATTAGCAAAAAGAATAGAACTAAAAAATTCATTTAAAAAAGATGAAATTAAATTAATAGCAGGAGTAGATTTAGCATATTGGGAGAAAGATGATAAACATTATGGAGCTTGCTGTATAGTTGTAATTGATTATAATACAAAAGAAGTAATAGAAAAGGTAGAAAGCTTTGGAGAAATAACAGTGCCATATATTCCAGGATTCTTAGCTTTTAGAGAATTACCACTAGTAATTGAAGCTGCAAAAAAATTAACAGCAGATCCAGATATATTTATGTTTGATGGAAATGGATATTTACATTTTAATCATATGGGAATAGCAACACATGCATCATTTTTCTTAGACAAACCTACAATAGGAATAGCAAAAAGCTATTTAAAGATAGATGGTATAGATTTTCATATGCCAAGTGAAGAGACAGGTTCATATAAGGACATTATCATAAATGAAGAAGTATATGGCAGAGCTCTTAGAACTAGAGAAAAAGTTAAACCTATATTCATATCCTGTGGAAATTTTATAGATTTAGATACTACAATGGATATAACATTAAATTTAATCAATAAAGAAAGTAGACTACCTATACCGGTTAGATTAGCAGATTTAGAAACTCATGATGTAAGAAGTAAATTAAAATACATATAGATTTTGTATTATTTAAGTTTAAGAAAGTTTTATTATGATCCACTGTGTTAATGCTAGTATAGTGTATAAGTGGCCCATATATATGGAGAAGAATATAAGAATATATATGGAGAAGAATAGGGATGTAAGTAGATTTGTTTTACACAAATCTATCTACATTCCCTAAGAATATGCTAGCAAAGGGAGTTATATTTTTGAAACTTCAAAATCAATACGTACTTCATTATATCCATAAATATTAATAAATATTGATTTAGCTCCAACTTCTTTAAATAAAGATTTATTTAAAATAATTTTACCATTATCTACTTTATAAGTATTTGATTGACCTGTTTGACTAAATTCAGATACATTTTCTCCGTTCAATTTAACATTTATACCAGAGAAATCCTTAGGTAACCCCTTAATAACAACATCATTACCAATATAATATTTAGTTTTTTCTAATGAAAGATTAAGAGTTTTATTCATATTAACTTTTACTTTAACAGTTTTATATCCAGAAGCAATAATAGTTATCTCATTATCTCCTGAAGAGAATCTTTGTGAAATATTTTTAAAATCAATGCTTTCATTTGTTAAACTATACTCATTTTTATATAATTCAGTTCCATTTACTTCTATATTAGTAATGGAATTTGTCCAATTAGCATTAGCTTCAAAGTTTATTTTAACCCCTTTCTTCCAATCAGAATAAATGACTTTAGGTGTTGGTGCTGAGTTTGATAGCAGTTCACCCAAATCAAAAGGTTCACCTAATTTTCCATCTTCAAGAACATATTTTACTTCAAAAGTATCTACATAATGAGTTTTACCTCCATCTTTAACATAATTCTCAAAACTCAAAATTTTCCCATTAACTAAAGATTCTGATACCTTATTAACAAAATCATTCCAATCATAAAGAACTTTTGAGTTTTCATCTCTTAATGACTCCTTTCTTACACTATTCCACCATGCAAGAGTCTCTTTGGATTCAGCTGTTTCAAGTCCCTGATCTTTTAAAATAATTGCATTTGCAATTTCATCAAATCTAAAAACTAAAAATGCTGGAACTGTAGCTGCATTTGTTTTTGTTGCTGATGATATTACATCAACTTCATTGAAATTAGTTGGGCTTTTTTTATATATATTAGATACTTTTTTAGCAATAGATGATAATTTATTAACAGCTTGTCCATTTTCATCCTCTGCTATAAATTTAATAGATGAATCTTCATATCCATACATTTTCACTACTAATTCGTGTTGTCCTGCATCTTTAATAGCTCTATCATTAAGAGTAATTAAATAGTTTATAATACTATATTCATCTTTATTTAAACTTTGTCCATCTAATAGCACATCATATATAGGATTGTTAAAAACATATGAAAATGCATTTGTATCAATTTCAAAATAATTTTTGCTATTTAATTTGATAGGATATGAATCGCCTTTAATTAACAGTTTAGGGGCGGGTTTTATAATATCAATATTTAGATTTATATCATTATAGCCATCAGCAGAAATTTTAACTTTATAAATTCCATTGCCTTCTATTTTTTCAGTCTTTAATATTAGTTTTCCAGCTTTTTTTTCATATCCAATTTCTTCTCCCATCATAGGTAAACCATCTAACTTTACTACTGTTATTTTTGAAATAGCAGCAACCCATTTTGAATAATTATCATTATTATTATCATATGAAAGCTCTGCATTAGACCCAAAATTAACTTTAACAACCTTCATATAATTTGAATCAGTTGTATTTGAATTGTTGTTTATTGAAAAAGTTGTTTTTTGAGGAAAATATCTTATCTTTCCATTTTCGTCATATTGTGTATTATAATAATCCCAAGCTTCTAAGGATGTTTTTGTAAAAACTTCATAGGGAGCTGCAAGAGCAGTATTGGATGATATGCATAAAATTGTTGCAATAATTAAGTAAATTTTCTTTCCTTTCATTTAATTCATTCCCCTTTTTTATTTAAATTATTTAATCTCATATAGTACACTTTTTCCTGTAGATTTCTGCTTTATTACTAATTTTTTTTCTCCATCTTTCAATTCATGTTTAATTACATTACCTTCAGTTGAAACTTTTGTAAAGGTAGTAGTAATATCTTTTCCATCAAACTCATATGAATAATCCTCTATACTTCCTTCTTGAAATAATATTGAAAGATATTTTATAGGTCCAACTGAATTAATTTGAATTCTTTTTACGAAAGTGTTTTTCTCTAAAGCTTCACTTCTTTGTTTTTCCTCACTACTAATATTTTTAATTTCTCCATTAGGTCTATCGTTAGTAGGCTTATTGTCTTTATTTTCTTCCTTAAAATTTTCAACTTTTGTATTTTCTATAGCTACTTTTTCATTTTTTGCAGTAGAATTGATTAAGCTTTTTCCTGAAGCTGACATTAATGATATTCCAGTGATTGTAAAAAGTGCAGTAGCTAATATTAATATTCTTTTTATCATTAATTTTCTCATTTATCTTCCCCCTTTTTTAATACAAAGATCCATAACTTGCATAATGATATTTAGTGAAATTTTCATTATATTACTTAATATGGATTAGTCAGTAGTTATTATATACTAAATGAGAATAATAATCAAATTCGTTTTATCGTTTCTCTTTTAAGAAGGAACAATAGAAAAGACACCAAATATCTTATTCATAGACGTTTAGGAAGAAGTCCTTTAAAAAGCAAATAAAAAAGTATAAGACAAAAAAATAAGCTATCCATAAAAAATGAATAGCCTTTTGGCATAAAAATATGACCATATTTATAAAAAAATAATTTCCTATTATTCAACATATCCTTGAGGATGATTTTTAAGCCATTTCCAAGCAGTACTGATAATAGTTTCAACATCATTAAATTCTGGCTTCCATCCAAGTTCATTAATAGCTTTTTCAGATGAAGCTATTAACACTCCAGGATCACCAGCTCTTCTTGGAGCAACTTCTGCAGGAATAGCATGTCCAGTTACCTTTCTAGCAACTTCAACCATTTCCTTAACAGAGAATCCAGTACCATTTCCTAAATTATAAGTAGCACTTTCTCCACCAGCTTTTAATCTCTTAAGAGCTAAAGAATGAGCTTTAGCCAAATCACTTACATGAATATAATCTCTAATACATGTGCCATCCTTAGTGTCATAATCATCACCAAACATCATAATTTTTTCCCTATTACCTAAAGCAACATCTAAGATAAGAGGAATTAAATGAGTTTCAGGAGAATGATCTTCACCAATCTTACCATTAACATGAGCACCAGCAGCATTAAAATATCTTAAAACAGTATACTTAATTCCATAAGCATGGTCACACCAACGTAAAATCTTTTCAACCAATAATTTAGATTCTCCATATGCATTAGTTGGAACAGTTTCACTATTTTCAGTTATTGGAATAAATTTAGGTTCACCATATGTGGCAGCAGTAGAAGAGAATACTATATTCTTAACTCCATGCTCCTTCATAGCCTCCAATAAATTAATAGTTCCATACACATTGTTATTAAAATACTTTAGTGGTTCACTCATACTTTCACCAACAAGAGAGTATGCAGCAAAATCAATAACAGCATCAATTTTATTTTCAGTGAATACCTTATTTAAAATTTCCTTGTCCCGTAAATCACCAACATAAAGTTTTCCACCTAGAAGAGCATCCTTGTGGCCTTTTTCCAAATTATCCAAGACTACTACATCTTCATTACTTTCTAACAAATGAGCTACCATATGACTTCCAATATAGCCAGCTCCCCCACAAACGAGAATAGACATAAAAAAACCTCCTTAAAATTCAATACTTTAATCAAAATTCTATAAAATATCCAAAAAATATTCATTAATATGGATAACACTATTATAAATTGGGATTATGTCAACAAAATGTCACAAAATATAATTGCATACACTTATTTATAAAAATGTACCACCAAATTAATTTAAGTGCTCAAAGCATTTGTTTCTAGTATTTACAGTTGTTCTATATTTACTTTATCACTATATCAAAAATGTTTAAATAGAAAAATGAAAAAATACATAAAAATAGAATTGTGTAATATAATGGAGAAAAAAGAATAATGATGGTGAATATGGGGAAAAACATAATACTTAACAAAATATAGAAAGAATGGTATAATAGTTCTCGATACGCAAGGGAAAGTTGAATTATTTTAGTAACAAATATGGAGGAAAATAATGAACGAAGAGAACATAAAAATAGAAGATATAGTAGATGCCCTGAAAAGTAGATGGCAGCTTATTCTAGGTATTACATTAGTAGCAGTTATAGTGGCTACAGTTGTAAGCTTTTTTATAATTAAACCAAAATATCAAGCCAGTACAAAGTTATTTATAGGTAAGGAAAGTGGAGAAACAGCTGATGAAAAATACAATAATACAGATGTTCAAATGTATCAAAGCTTATTAAAGACATATGCAGATGTTGTAACAACAAATGATCTAATCACTAGAGCAATCGATGAGAAAGGATTAGATGTAAAAGCAAGTACTGTAAAATCAGGACTTAGTGTTGAACCTTTAGCAAGTACTCAAATACTTACTATTACATATAAAAGTGGAAATCCACAAGAATCTAGGGATGTAGTGGAAGCTATAACTGATGAGTTTATAAAAACGTCAAATGAACTAATTGCTAATGCAAATGTAAAAGTTGTAGAAAGCGTTACATTACCTGAAAGTCCAGTGAGTCCAAATAAGAAACTTAATATAGCTATAGCATTAGTATTAGGATTTATGGTAGGTGCAGGATTATCATTATTACTTGAATTCTTGGACAACACCTTTAAGGATAAACAACAGGTGGAAAATATAGTAGGTATCCCAGTGCTTGGAGCTATACCTAATACAGAAAGCGTAAATTAAAGGAGTGTAGGATGTTTATAGTAGAGAAGAAACCAAAGTCAATTACGGCAGAATCATATAGAACATTAAGAACAAATATACAGTATTCCTCATTTGATGAAGAGATAAGAACAATAGTTGTTACAAGTTCAGAACCAGGTGAAGGTAAGTCTACAACGGCAGGAAATTTAGCCTTATCATTTGCCCAAACAGAGAAAAACACTATAATCATAGATTGTGATTTAAGAAAACCTGCATTACATAAACAATTTAGAATTTCAAATCTAGTAGGCCTTTCAGATGTATTAATAGGAAAAGAAAAAATTAATTCAGCAGTACATGAATATAATAATCATTTAAGTGTACTAACTTCAGGGAAATTACCACCAAATCCAGCAGAAATGCTAGGGTCTAAGGCCATGAGCAAGCTTTTAAAAGAACTTAAAGATTACTACGATATTATAATTTTAGATTCAGCTCCACTTCATGCTGTTACTGATGCACAAATACTTTCAACTAAAGCAGATGGAACAATATTAGTAGTAAGAGCAGAAAGAACAAAGAGAGATACAGTTATCCAAGCAAAATCTCTATTAGACAAAGTTGGAGCTAATATATTAGGAATCGTATTAAACGGTATAGAGAATACTAGAAAAAAATATTATTACTATTATGGAAATGAGGGTAAAGAGTAGTATGATAGACATTCATTCTCACATTTTGCCAGAGATAGATGATGGCTCAAAGGATAGAGTTATGACATTGGACATGCTTAGAGAGGCAGAAAAAGATGGAATTACTGAAATCGTTGCAACACCTCATTTTTGCAGGGGATATGGAGAAACCCCTTATGATGAAGTTAAAGAAATGGTAGAAAACCTAAATAAGATAGCAGCTTATGAGGGAATTAATATAAATGTGAATTATGGACAAGAAGTCTATTATTCAGAAAATATGATAGAGGATTATAAAAATGGAATAATAGGGACCATTAATGATTCTCGATACATGCTTTTTGAACTTCCTATGGAAAAGTTTGAAAGTGATGTGTTTGACATAATATATGAACTTCAAGTACTTGGAATAGTACCTATCTTAGCTCATCCAGAAAGATATAAATTCATAATGGAGGAGCCTTCTTTTATTAATAAATTTGTAGATGAAGGAATACTATTTCAGATGAATGCAGGTAGTATAGTTGGAGATTTTGGAACTAAGGTTAAAAAGACTGCAGGTATATTGCTAGAGAATGGAATATATAACTTTATAGGTTCAGATGCTCATAATAATACTAATAGAAGAGCAAATATTTCAGAAGGCATTAAGTTAGCCATAGAAAAAAATAAAATGTATAGAGATTTTTTTGAAGAGAGTTCTATTAAATTACTTAAAGATGGGGAAATAGAATTTCGAGGAGATAAAATCAAAGCGAAAAAATCCTTTATGTCATTTTTTAGATAGATAAATTGTTTTAACTATAGGTGTAGGAGGGGTAAAATTGCAAAATGCTAAGTTGTCAGAAGAAGAGTTAGTATATGAGCAGAAGTATGAGGAAATAAGCATTGGTTATGCATTTGTTAAAAGATTAATAGATGTGATTTGCTCATTTTTGGGAATTATTGCATTAAGCCCTGTTTTTCTAATTGTTAGTATTGCTATAAGAATTGAAAGTACAGGAAAGGCGATATTTGTACAAGATAGAGTAGGGTTTGAAGGTAAAGAATTCAAAATGTATAAGTTTAGGTCCATGGTACAGGACGCTGAAGATCTTAAGGATAAGCTTAAAGAAAAAAATGAAATGAATGGACCAATGTTTAAAATTAAGAAAGATCCAAGGGTTACTAAGGTGGGAGCATTTATTAGAAAGACTAGTATTGATGAACTGCCACAGCTTATTAACGTATTAAAAGGAGAGATGAGCCTAGTGGGACCGAGACCATCACTTCCAGAAGAAGTTAAAGAATTTGAACCTTGGATGATGGAAAGGTTTAGTGTTAAGCCTGGGTTAACATGCTACTGGCAGGTATCTGGGAGAAATGATATAGGCTTTTATGAATGGATGGAACTTGACATAAAGTATGTTAAGGAAAAAGGAATATTAGTTGATATGTCATTAATTTTAAAAACAGTTTCAGTACTTTTAGGTGATAAACATGCAAGTTAAAGGGGGATTTAGAGATATGAATATAGTAGTAGCAGGTACAGGGTATGTAGGATTAGTAACTGGAGCTTGTTTATCAGAAGTGGGACATAATGTTACTTGTGTAGATATAGATGAGAAAAAAGTCAATCTAATGAAACAAGGAATTTCACCTATATATGAGCCAGGATTAGACGAATTATTAGATAGAAATTATAGAAGTGGAAGGCTAGATTTTACAACAGATTATAAGAATGCATATAAAAATGCAGATATTATATTTATCGGGGTAGGAACTCCAGAGAGAGAAGATGGATCTGCTAACTTAAGTTATGTTTTTAGTGTATGTAAACAAATTGCAGAAAATATTGAAAAAGATTGCTTAGTTGTAGTTAAATCAACAGTTCCAATAGGAACTAATGATAAAGTAGAAGAATATTTAAAGGAAAATGCTAAAAATAGGGTTAGGGTTGAAGTGGCATCAAATCCAGAATTCTTATCTCAAGGAACAGCTGTTGTTGATACACTTCATGGAAATAGGATAGTAATAGGTGTTGAATCAAAATATGCAGAAAATCAATTAAGAGAAGTATATGAGAGATTTAATCAACCAATAGTTGTTACTAATAGAAGAAGTGCTGAAATGGTAAAGTATGCATCAAATGACTTTTTAGCTTTAAAAATATCATTTATCAATGAAATAGCTAATTTCTGTGAAATAGTTGGAGCTAATATTGAAGATGTAGCTAAAGGAATGAGTTTTGACCCTAGAATTGGAGATAAGTTCTTAAAAGCAGGACTTGGTTATGGTGGTTCATGCTTTCCAAAGGATACAAAGGCACTTCATTGGTTAGCTAATGATAATGGATATGAAATAAAAACAATAAAAGCAACTATAGAAGTAAATGAAAATCAAAAGTATAAAATGTTTAGAAAAGCAAAGCAAAGATTTGGTAGCTTAAAAGGTCTAAAAGTAGCTGTTCTAGGACTTACATTTAAACCAGGAACTGATGATTTAAGAGAAGCTCCATCAATACCTAATATTAGAAGATTATTAAGTGAAGGAGCAGAAGTTATAGCATATGATCCTGTTGGAGAAGAAAACTTCAAAAAATTATTACCAACAGAAATTGATTATGCTAAAAGTCCAGAAGAAGCATTAGAAAATGCAGATATGGTATTCATATTTACAGAATGGAAAGAAATAAAATCTATGGAAATAGATAAATATATAAATCTTATGAATACGCCAATTATATTTGATGGTAGAAATTGTTATGATATCGAAAAGATAAAAGAAAATGAAATAGAATACTATTCTATAGGAAGACAAGAAATATGCAATATAAGTAATAAAGCAAAGGAAGTTGCAGTAGCTGCAATATAGAAGTGTATTGATAGGTGTGGGAGGAAAATTTATGTTATGTGCTTTAATAATGGCTGGTGGTAAGGGAACAAGATTTTGGCCATTATCTACCGAGGAAAAGCCTAAACAATTTTTGAATTTAATTGGTGAAGATACCATGATACAAATGACAATAAATAGGATAAAGCCTATTATTCCAATTGAAAGGATATTTGTTTGCACTGGAGAAAAATATGTTCCTTTAGTAAAAGAACAGCTGAAGGAATTACCAAGTAAAAATATAATTATTGAACCAGAAGGAAGAAATACTGCTCCATGCATAACTTTATCTGCATTGATTATTAATAAAAGATTTAAAGATTCTAATATGGTAGTTTTACCATCAGATCATATAATAAATAATGAAAAAAATCTTAAAGAAATAATATATACATCAGATGAATTTCTAAAAAAGAATAATGAGGCTATTATAACTTTAGGCATAAATCCTACTAGAGCTGAAACTGGTTATGGATATATAAGATGTGGTAATAGTGTAGAAAAAATAAATAATTATACTATCTTAAATGTAGATAAATTTGTGGAAAAACCTAATAAGGAAAAAGCTGAAGTATATCTAAATGAAAATTCATATCTTTGGAATAGCGGAATATTTATGTGGAGAACAAGCAACATAATTGAAAAAATAAGAAAATATTCAAGTAAAACATATGAGGCATTAAGTTCTATTAATAATATAAATGATAAATTTTTACAAGAATTTATCAATAAAAATTATAGTAGTACAGAAGCAATATCTATAGATTATGCAGTATTAGAGAAATCCAATAAGATATATGTAATTCCTAGTAATATAGAATGGGATGATATAGGTACATGGAAATCTATTGAAAGATATAGAGAAAGAGATTGCAACGACAACTCGATTAATGGAAATACAGAATATTTGCAATCAAAATCCAATGTTGTAATTAATAACAAGAAAAAAGTAGTTATGATTGGAATTGAAAATATAATGGTTGCAGAAAACAATGAAAGTATTTTTGTTGTTAATAAAGATTATCTTAATAGATTACATAGTTATCAAGATAGCTTTTAGAATCATAAGGAGATAAGAGGATGAAAAAGATAATTCTGCATATAGCTCAATCAGATGGGGGAGTTTCTAAGTATCTACAAATGCTGTTTAAGTATTTTAATAGAAATGAATATGAACAAATATTAGTATGTTCTAAGCAATATGCTAAAGAAGAAAATATATATAGAAAATTAGTAGATAAAATAGAATTTGTTGATATGACTAGAGAAATTAACTTGAAATTAGATATTAAAGCTATTTATATATTATGTAAAATTATAAAAAAGTATAATCCCGATTTAATATACGTTCATAGCAGTAAGGCTGGAGCTTTAGGGAGAATAGCAAATTTTTATACAAGAAAGTCAATAATATATAATCCACACGGTTGGGCTTTTAATATGAATGTGTCTAAAAAAAAGAAATTGTTTTATGAACTAATTGAAAGAATTTTAGCTAAAAAGACAGATAAAATAGTAGCAATTTCTAATGCTGAAAAGCAATCTGCAATAAAACATAAAATATGTATTAATGATAAAGTAAAAGTAATATTTAATGGAATAGATATTAGTGAATATGAAAATAACTTGATTAAAAGTAGTGATAAAGAATTGTTGAATATTCCTGAAAATACAATAGTTATAGGAATGGTAGGGAGAATTAGTAGACAAAAAGCACCTGATACATTTGTAAGAATAGCTGCAAAAATAAAAAAAATAATAAGAAATGCATTTTTTATTATTGTTGGTGATGGAGATGAAAAAGAAGAAATTGAAGAATTAATAAGAGTTTTTGGTCTACAAGATTCATTCTTAATTACAGGATGGGTTAATGATGTGTATACATATATAAAAAGGTTTGATATAGCTATGTTAATATCAAGATGGGAAGGATTTGGGTTAGTTATACCTGAATATATGGTTTCTAAGAAACCAATAATTGCAACAAATGTTGATGCAATTCCTAATTTAATTACTAATAATAATGAAGGAATATTGATAAATGTTGATAATGTAGAAGAAGGAGTTAATGCAATTTTAAAAATAGTTAGTGACAATAATTTGGTTGATTTAATTACTAAAAATGCATATTGTAAAGTGAAGAAAGAATTTGATGTTAAAAGAGTTGCTAAAGAACATGAAAACCTAATAGATAGTATTTTGTGAAAAAGGAAGTTAATATAATTTTTATTTGCAATATAAGAGAATAGGTGGAAATATGAATATTGGAATTATAACAGCTGAAGTACCTTATCCTGATAATAGTGGGGGAAGGAAATATACTTGGGAAAGAATAAAGAGTTTAAGAAATCTTGGTAATAATATATATTTGTATAGTATAAAAGATGAAGAAGTATATTACAGTGATGAAAAAGAGTTAAATAGGTATTGTAGTAAAGTAAGGTTTTATGAAAGACGAAAAGGAAAATTAAGTGCTTTACTAAATAGTTATAGGCCTTATTCTGCTTTTTCAAGATATAGTAAAGAGATGAAGAAACAAATAAAAAGTGACATCCACAATGAAAAGATTGATGTATTAATTGTAGATATACCTCAACTAATGTACAATATTCCTTTAAAGTCCAGTGTACCTATAATTTTAACTCAACATAATATTGAATATAAAACATTTATAAACATAGGTAAAAAAAGTAACAATTTAATAAAAAAGATGGCATTTATATTTGAAGGATATAAACTTAAGAGATTTGAAGTGAATTGGTATAAAAAAGATATTATTAGTTTGTTTACATTTATATCAAAAGAAGATAAAGAATTTTTTGAAAAAAAATATAATAGAAGAACTATTCTAATACCAATGGGAGTGGACTATTTAGAGGATAATATAGAAAAAAGTACAACAAGCAACAAAGTCGTATTTTGTGGAAAAATGAGTTACTATCCAAATGAAGAAGCTGTAATGTGGTTCGCTAAATCTATATTACCAAAGATAAAGGATAGTTTAATTGATGTAAAATTTTATATAGTTGGAAAAGAACCAAGTAAGGAAGTACTAGATTTAAAAAGTGATTCAATAGTAGTAACTGGAATGGTAGATGATGTAAATAAGTTTGTGGATATGGCAGATATAGTTGTAATACCATTATTAAGTGGTGGCGGAGTAAAGATAAAGCTTTTAGAGGCTTTATCAAGAAGGAAATTAGTAGTTACTACACAAAAGGGAATTGAAGGGACTGAGTTCAAGGATGAAGAGCATGTTATAGTGGCAGAAAATGATATAGATTTTGCCAATAAGTGTGTTGAAGTATTAAAAAATATTGAAAGATATAACTACTTAACTGATAATTCTATAGAAGTGCTTGGAAAGAATTATAGTTGGAAGCATATAGGAGAAATCTATAATAAATCATTAAAAAAATTATGTGAAGAAAGGAGATAAAATGGAAAATTATATCAAGCCAGAAGTGTATATATTACATGAATATGATAGTAAAAGTCATTTTAGTGCACTATATAATAGTCATCAAAAAGGTAATATAGTAATTAAGGATTATATAATATTATCTAGATTAACCATAATAAAAAGATTTATCAAAGCGATTTTAAATAGAAAAAATGTATTAGAGGCATTAAAAACTTTCATAAAGGAAAGTTATAATACATTTAAATTAAAGAATATAGAAGATAGTATTTTGATAGTAGGTATTGCACCATATAACAAGTTATTAAACAGATATCAAAATGTATTTAAAAAAAATAAATCTATATATTTCACATCATGGCAGGAGTGGAATGGAAATTCATTTCCTAGAGGAAAAATAAATAATAAAAATAAATTTGAAAAAATATTAAAAAGCAATTTTTATTCTGTAGCATGTGTAAGTAAAAAAACACAAAATGAGGTAAGTAATTTTTTTGAAAAAAGTGAAGTTGTAAATCATTCTATTAATATAAAAGAGTATTCGAAAAAAAAATTATATAATGTAGAAATTGGAAGAAAGAAAATTATTTATTTAGGACAATTAATTAAAAGAAAGAATATAGAAATGATCCTGAATTATATGAATAGTAACTCTGAAGATATAGAAGTGGCGTTTGCTGGAAGTGGAAAATTGACTAGCGAAATAATTAGTAGGAGTCAAAAAGACAAAAGAATAAAATATCTAGGAATATTAAAAAAGGATGAAATAAAAACAGTGTTGAAAGACTATGATTTTTTAATATTGCCATCAAAGGATGAACCATTTGGAATAGTTTTAATTGAAGCATTGGCAAGTGGTATTCCTTGTATAGTATCAAATTGCTATGGACCTATAGAAATAGTGAAGGATGGGTATAATGGATATATTTTTGATAAGAATAGTAAATTGGATTTTGAAAAAGTAATGAATAAAGCAATTAATTTAGATTATAAAAAATTTAATCAGTTATCTAAAAATTGTCTTAAAGCATCAGAGGATTATGATTGTGATTTTATTTTTAAAAAGTGGGAAAATTTAATAAATTAGAATAAAATTAAGAAAGGTTGAAAAAATGATTAAAGAACCTTTAGTTTATATAATTATTGTTAACTATAACGGATATCAAGATACTATTGAATGTGTCAATAGCTTAAAAAAAATAACTTATAACAACATTGAAATTATAGTAGTAGATAATGCTTCTACAAACAATTCTTATAATCTATTAGATACAGAATTAGACAACTGTACTATTTTAAAAAGTAATAGTAATAATGGATTTAGTGCAGGAAATAATATAGGGATTAAATATGCTTTAGAAAAAAAAGCAGAGTATATTTTATTGCTTAATAATGACACTATAGTAGATAAAAATTTTTTGAATCCATTAATTGAAGCTATGAGTGATTCATTAGTTGGAATTTCAGCAGGGAAAATATATTATTATGATAGAAAAAAAGTGATTTGGTCTGCTGGTGGATATTTGAATAGATTAAAAGCATTGGGATGTCATTATGGGATGAACTCACCAGATTTACAGAAATTCAATATAAAAAGAGAAGTATCTTTCTTAACGGGGTGTTGTCAACTAATAAGAAGTAGCATATTTGATGAAATAGGATTATATGACGAAGACTATTTTTTATATTTAGAAGATGCTGATTATTGTTTGAAAGTATTAAAATCAGGATATAAAATGATTTATGAGCCTAAAAGTGTAATATATCATAAAGTAAGTTCAAGTGTTGAGGAATTTAGTGAAATGTACCTATATTACTTTACTAGAAATAGATTAATGTTTATGAATAAAATTGAATATAGGGTGGGAATTAAATTTATATCACTTACTTATTTTATTTTTACTAGATTAATATCAATTTTGAAATATAGACAAAAAAGCAAGGCAATTCTAAGAGGGATAGAAGATTATTATGACAATAAGATAGGAAAAAGTTTTTGAAAAAGTAAGTAGGAGTAGTTATGAAAAGTTTTGTTACTATATTTCCTAATTTTAGGGTTAGTCATAGATATAAAGATGTTGGAATGATACCTGATATATTAGGTAAATATTATGATTGTTCATTACTAACATATGAAAGAAATGTAGATTGTGGAAGTATGGATGGACTTAAAATTAAATATGTAAAAAGAATAATTGGAAATGAGATAATAGATATTTCATTAAATCTTATTTCAATAGCTAAAAAAATTGATATTTTAAATTTATATCACTTTACAAGGAAATCATTGCTTTTTATAGGAATTTACAAATTAATAAATTGGAATGGACAAGTTTTTCTTAAATTAGATGCAAATATAGAGAATTTAAGAAAAATTCGTAATATGAGTAAATTTGATAAGTTTATTCTTAAAAGGTGTAATATTATTTCAGTTGAAACTAAGTATATATATAATGAGTTAAAAAGAGATTTACCATCATTAAAAATAAGATATATTCCTAATGGAACACAGATATCAAAAAAAAGTTTTGATAAAAATAATAAAAAAAATATAATCTGTACAGTGGGGAGATTGGGAATATATGAAAAAGGGACAGAAATACTATTAAATGCATTTATAAAAGTACATAAAAAAATAGATAATTGGGAATTACATTTAGTTGGGCCAATGACAAAAGAATTCAGACAATATATAGAAAAAAAATTTTTTGAACAACCTTATTTAGTAGATAAAATTAAGATATATGGAGAAGTTAATGATAGAAATGAATTATTTGATATATATAATAAGTCAAAAATATTTTGTTTGCCATCAAGAAGTGAATCTTTTGGAATAGCGGCAGTTGAAGCTATGAGTATGGGATGTTATGTAATTATGTCTAATATTATTAGTGCTGAAGATATAACATTGAATGGAACGATAGGAAGCATTTTTGATATAGATGATGTAACTGCATTAGCAGAATTAATGACAAATGTTTGCAGCAAAGATGAAAAATTTTTTAATTATATGAGTGAAAAAATTTTTGATACATTTAAAAATAATTTTAATTATTCAAAAATATGCAGAAATATAAATGAATATTTAGAAGGAGAAAATAGTGAAGAAGATTATAAATAATTTTCAACTGATGCTGATTGCTCTCAGTATAATTATGAATGAAGGTTTTTTTTATTTATTAGGGAGTACAGAAACTACAGTTGAAAAAAATCTAAGCTATGTAATAGCAATTGGAATATTTTATGTTTTTGTATTAATATATAAAAAAATGTGGAAAAATTTTAATTTTAGATACCATATAATAGCACTGGTTATATTGATTTTTATTTCTCCTTTTAATACAGATTATATATATGGACAACCTGTATATATTGGATATAAATTGATAATTTGCTATACTATGTATTTAAATTATTTTTTTGTAAGCTATTTTATAAATAAAAACAACAAAAATAAGGAAATATTTATTAAAACTTTAATTTGCATAAGTATTTGTGGGGGATTGTTGTATATTTTACAATATTATCAATATCCCCAAATAATATTGAAAGGGCTTGATTATAGGTTAAATTTTAGATTTGATAAGCCAAGACTTTATGTTGGAACAATATTATTTTCAATAGCATTTTTTTTAAGTTTTACAAAGTTAATTTTTGGAGAAAAATCTAAATTTAAAAGCAAAATCTTTCATGTTATTTCATGTGTAATTAATATTTTAGTCTTAGTAATTGTTATTAAAACTAGGACTATAGTTATTTCGCTTACAATATGTGCAATGATTTTGGTGTTTATTAAAATCAAGAATTCAAAATTTACAAAGTCAATAATATTTGTTGTGTGTTGTGTACCAATAAGTATCAGTTTATTAAATTCAACTACCATACAGAATATGCTAGAATTAACGCAGAATAATGATTTAAGTATATCTGCAAGAGTAAATGAAATAGAATTCTACAAGGAACAATTTACCTCAAATCCAATCATGGGGAGAGGGGAAGTTCATAAGATTTTATTTTCAAATATTGATGGAAATGCATATAAAATGTATCTTGATGATTTAGGGATTATGGGCTTTTTTGTAAAGTTTGGATTGATTGGAGCTTTTATCATACTATTAATTATTTTTAAAATAATTAATATATGTAAAATTAGAACAAAAATTAAAACAGATAAATATTTTATAATTATTATGTTTATTTATTTAGGAATTGTAGGATTGTTTATTCCATATTTAGATTTTCCAGATAGTATTTTATACATTTCTATTGTTTTAGCATATGCAGATAATTTAAAATTACAAGAATTAAGATAAGGAGAAAAAATGGATTTATCTATAATAATAGTTACTTATAATAGTGAAAGTTATATTGAAAATTGTATTTATTCTATACTAAAAACAACAAAAGAAATTAAATATGAAATTATCGTAGTTGACAATTCTTCTAAAGATAGGACGGTAGAAAAAGTAAAAAGCATAAAATCAGAAGTTTTAAAAGTAATTGAATCTCAAAACAGGGGGTTTAATTATGGAAATAATAGGGGCATTGAGATTGCAAATGGAAAATATATATGTTTATTAAATCCAGATACAATAGTTTGCAATAATGCATTTTACATATTAAAGAGAGAGATGGATTTAGATAGTTCATTGGGACTTTGTGGTGGTAAGTTACTTGATGTAGATGGGAGAGAAAATATTACATTTGGATGTTTTCCAAGTATAAAACAAGCCCTTATGAAAGCTTGTTTTATTAGGAAAGATAAATATTACAAAGCTAATGTAAAGTCAAAAAAATTTTATGTTGATTACCCAATAGGGGCTGACTTTTTTTTCAGGAAAGAGATTATAAGAGAAATTGGAATGTTAGACGAAAATTATTTTTTATATTTTGATGAAACAGATTTTGCATTTAGGATAAGAAAAGCTGGATTTAAAGCATGTATATTAACTGAGGCTAAGATTATACATTTACAAGGAAAAAGTACTGAAGATATTAGTGAATTTGCAAGCCAGAAGTTCTTAGAGAGTTTCGTATATTATAATAAAAAGTTTTTAAATAAACGGCAGACTTCTACACTATGTGCAATAAACATTATTTTTAATATGGAAATGTGTCTTTTGAAATACATTTTAAAGAAAGGAGATTATAAGTATAACTTAAGAGCTATAGATTTTTATAAAACTACGTTTAAAGAAGTTCTAACAAAATAAGTAATAGAAAGTTGATAAGTTATGAATATTTTAAAAAACTATATTTACAACACATTATATCAAATATTGGCCATAATCATTCCTTTGATAACTATGCCATATATTACAAGAATTTTTAATCCAGATCAGCTAGGTTTAAATTCATATTCTTTATCCATTGCAAATTATTTTATACTTTTTGGAACATTAGGTATGAGTATGTATGGAAATAGACAAATCGCTTATGTAAGAGATGATTCCCAAAAGTTAAATAAAACATTTTGGAGTCTATTTTTTATGAAATTATGTACTTGTATAATAGCCATAATTTTATATTATATGTTAATATTTGCGACAATTAATGAGAATAAAATTATTTACATAATACAAGGTATAAGTATTTTTTGTGTAATATTTGATATTTCTTGGTTATACGCTGGATTAGAAGATTTTAAAAGGGTTGTTTTAAGAAATATTATAGTTAAATTAATTAGTGTAATTTTAATTTTTTCAGTAATAAAAAGTCAAGAAGATTTAGTTATGTATATTTCTATAACAATAATAGCTACAATTTTAGGAACAATTGTTATGTGGATAAATATGCCCAAGTCTTTATTAAAGATTGATGTTGATATTATCTTGATTAAATCTCATTTAAAGCCATTAATTGGGCTATTTATTCCACAAATTTCAATTCAAGTTTATGGATTATTATCAAGAACTATGATTGGATGGTTGTCAGCAACAGAGCAAGTGGCATATTATGATTATTCACAAAGAATAATACAGATTATTATAACTTTAATAAACTCAGTAGGAACTGTTTTGATGCCAAGAGTAGCTAATATAATAAGTAATGGTAATCATAGAGAAGTTAGGCTATTAATAAATAAATCTTTTAAATATATTTCCTATATATCTATTCCAATGAGTTGTGGTTTATCAATAGTAGGAATATCATTTGTTCAATGGTTTTTAGGTAGAAATTATTATGATGTAGGAATTTTAATAAGTTTAACATCGATAATAATAATCCCAGTTTCATGGGCTAATATCATAGGTGTGCAATATTTAGTTGCAGGTAAAAAAGAAAATATATATACTATTTCAATTATTATTTCAGCAATATTTAATTTTATAATTAATCTAATTACTATTGGAAAGTTAGGTGCATATGGAGCATCTATTTCATTAATTTTTGCAGAATGGATTGGAGTGATAATCCAAATGGTTTTAGTTAGAAAAGAACTAGATATAAAAAATATGATTAAAGGAGTTATAAAATATATAATTGCAACTATACCAATGAGTATAATTGTTTATTTAATTGGATGTGTGTTGAGTGCAACTTTTATAACCAATGTTATACAAGTTAGTATAGGTTTTTGTATATATGTATTAATTTTATTTCTATTAAAGGATGAAGTACAAAAAGATGTTATTAATAAATTTATAAATTTGTTAATAAAAAAAGTTGATAAAAAAATTTCGGCATAGGACAAGAGTTGTATATGTTAAATAGAGAGGGGAAATATGAAAGTACGTGAATCAAACTTTGAATTACTAAGAATAATTTGTATGTATATGATAATAGTTCATCATGTACTTGTCTATGGTATTAGATTAGATACACTTAATATAAATAGTGTCAATTTTATAGTTTGTAATTTTCTTAATTCAATAACAATTGTAGCTGTAAATGTATATGTACTAATAAGCGGATATTTTATGATAGAAAATAAATTCAAGTGGAATAAAGTTATAAAGCTTCATGGAAAAGTCCTGTTTTATTCATTATCAATATCAATTATTTTTTGGTTGTTTAGATTAGAAGAATTTAATTTGATATCTTTGTTTAAAAGCTTACTACCAATAATAACATTTCAATGGTGGTTTATAAGTTATTATTTAGTTTTATATATTTTATCACCATATATTAATAAAATGTTAAACCAATTGAATACAAAAGAATTTAATATACTTATAATTATTTTAATATGTATATTTGTAATTTGGCCTACAGGGGCAGTATTTATAGGTACAATAAATCCTGTGAGTTCTAGAACAGGGTATGATTTATTTAATTTTTTACTGTTTTATGTGTGTGGAGCTTATATAAAGAAAAATGATATTAAAATTATAAATAAATATTACTATTTATTTAGTTATATCTTTTGTGCTGTAATATTAAGTTTGATTAATTTTTTTATATCTGATTATAAGAATAAGTTTTCAGATATATATAATTATAATTTTATAATTATATATATTGCTTCAATTAGTATGTTTTTGTTCTTTAAAAAAATTAAGATTTCTAATAATTATTCAGAAAAAATTAATTCTATTGCATCAATGACCTTGTCTGTTTATTTGATACATGAACAAAGAATGATCAGAGAAGTTATCTATAATCTATTTAAAAATGAAAAAATTTTGAATAATTTAATTTTTATAGCATATTTAATAATAGGTTCTATGATTATTTTTTTTGTTTGCATTATTATTGATAAAGTTAGAATGTATACATATTATGTTGTTAAATTAATTTTTTGTAAAAAATACAAACATTAAAAGTATTAATTTTGGAATGATATATAATTTAAGTTTGTATCTTTATATTTAAATTATGATGAAAAAATAGAAAGTTAGAGTATTTCTAACTTTCTATTTTTTATATACAGTTTTAGATAAGTCATGTACTTTCAATAAAAAATACAAAGATTAATTTTAAAATATTGAATTTTTAAAGAACTGAAGTATTAGAATAGGCATATAATAACAAGTAAATTATAGTGGTAAAAAGTACCAGGATGTATTAGTTAAATAGTTACTGTACAGGAGAGCGTAAATGAATATTTTAAGTCATATAGTGAAAGCTAAAAAAACGAATTATAGTTATATGGGAAAAATCGAACTTTTATTAAATTTATATGTTGAAAAAAACAATATAAAAAATGAACTTTCCATAGAATTGTGCCAGAGTAATACAGTATTAAATATAATGTGTCCACCATATCCATTAACGCCAGCTAAAGGAGATGGAACAGAAGAAAGCGCTAATATACAGGCTATAATAGATTATGCAATTTTTAATGGATATGGAACAGTTTATTGTCCCAAGCCTAGTGTGGGATATAAATGCAATAATAAAATAGTTGTACCTATAGACAAAATTAGCTTAATTGGGGAAGCATCAATTTTTGATTTTAGAGGGAATAATGATGAATATTGTTTTAGATTGAAATGTGAATCTGCTTATATTAACAGATATACGCATAAAAATATATTTGAAGGAATACAAATAAATCCTTATTTAGAGCGAGATGAAAATAACAATATAGTAAGAATTCAATCTATAGGAATATATATAGATGGTAGTGATTTAGTAAAAGAGTATGTTTCGCAAGATAATTTTACTGTTAAAAGATGTGGTATATTTTCTTGCAAATATGGTGTTAAATTTGGTAGCCATGTTTGGAGATTAAAGTTTGAAGACAATTTATTCTTATGGAATGAATATCATATATATGAGGATGATTATCAAATTGATTCAGGAGAAAATATACATTTTACAAGTTGTATGTTTGCAGATGGTAGTGGAAAAATAGATGTTGCTTCATTTTTAGAATTAATGTTTGACAATTGCAGTTTTAATACAACATATTTATATTTCAGAAATGGATCTACAGGGCGTTTTAATCATTGTCATTTTGAAAATCCTCCATCAACAAGTAAACATATCATAACTCCGTTTTTGGAGGTACATGGAGATGCATTTGTTGTTATTGATTCATCAAGTATTATATTAAATGATAATATTTGTGATATACCACCAATATTAGTGGCTAATAGTAATCATCTAGGTGGTATAGTAATACAAAATTGTCTACTACCATTAGATATAAAGTATTATAACATAAGTGCTTATATAAAGTTGAAAACCGCTTTAACATTTATAAGTGGAATCAATAGAGTAAAAGCAATAAATAATCATGTTGCATTAGGTTCAAAAATGCATGTACCTATTGCACAAACATTAAATTTAATAAACAATGCGGATTGTGAACAAAATGATAATTATATTCCTATAAAGCAAGAAAGTAAAAGTAGTGGAAGCATATATCTATCAACTAATAATCCATTCCATTTTGGAAGATCTTTAGAAATAAAATGTACAAATATGCAAAATTTTTATGGGTTTATCGATATTCCAGTAAGTTCAAATGATATAGTAAGTTATTCACTTGCTTACAAAATAAAAAGTGGATATGGCAGTTTTGTAACAGATTTCAGATTTATTCGAGAGAATGGGGAGGAAATTCCTATGCCATATTTATATGATAATACAAGCACAAATTTTGTTCAAATAGGTGCAACTAATGAATGGAGTTTATTGGCTAATGAAAAAATGACGCCACCTGGGGCAAAATATTGTAGAATAATATTCCAGGTATTAAATACAAAGCAAAATAATTCAAGTGAAGATAGTACTGTAGTAAACTTAGATCAAATAATTATTAATAAGCAATAAATTGGTGCAAATTTATTTTTATAATAATGCTATTTACTAATATTAAGGTGTATGATAATGTTGCTGATATTGAAAAAATAAGAAGACTCGAATTTATTTATCCGAGTCTTCTTGCTTCTATTTAATATTTATATTTTCAGAAAGTTTAGGACCAAACCAAGCAGTATGTTCTTTGATCATTTGCATACTTAATGTGTAATTACCAGAAGTACTAAGAGCAACTATTGAGAAAGTAAAAGTTGCAATTTCACCAGGATTAGTAACTTTAGCTAAATTAATTCTAGAAGAGACATTAAGTTTTGAAATGTCATCAAAAAGTCCTAATTTAGTATTAACTAAGTCATCCCAAGTTTGGGAACCTGTATTTCTAATTTTAACAGTACAATTATAGGTTTGTCCTGGTGTCATAGAAGTAGGAATATCAGAACTAACTATTTCAGATGACAAAGCTGGAGCAACAATAATACTTTTAGAAAGCTTAGGACCAAACCAAGCAGTATGTTCTTTGATCATTTGCATACTTAATGTGTAATTATCAGAAGTACTAGGAGCAACTATTGAGAAAGTAAAAGTTGCAATTTCACCAGGATTGGTGACTTTAGTTAAATTAATTCTAGAAGAAACATTAAGTTTTGAAATGTCATCAAAAAGTCCTAATTTAGTATTAACTAAGTCATCCCAAATTTGGGAACCTGTATTTTTAATTTTAATAGTACAATTATAAGTTTGCCCAGGAAACATATAAGTAGGTATATCAGAGCTAATTATCTCAGATGACAAGGCTGGAGCAACAATAATACTTTTAGAAAGTTTAGCACCAAACCAAGTATCATTTTCTTTGATCATTTGCATACTTAATGTGTAATTACCAGAAGTACTAGGGGCAACTATTGAAAAAGTAAAAGTTGCAATTTCACCAGGATTGGTGACTTTAGTTAAATTAATTCTAGAAGAAACATTAAGTTTTGAAATGTCATCAAAAAGTCCTAATTTAGTATTAGATAAGTCGTCCCAAGCTTGAGAACTTGTATTTTTAATTTTAACAGTACAATTATAGGTTTGCCCTGGTGTCATGGAAGTAGGAATATCAGAACTAACTATTTCAGATGACAATGTTGGAGCAACAATAATACTTTTAGAAAGTTTTGTACCAAACCAAGCAGTATGTTCCTTAATCATTTGAATACTTAATGTGTAATTACCAGAAGTACTAGGAGCAACTATTGAAAAAGTAAAAGTTGCAATTTCACCAGGATTGGTGACTTTAGTTAAATTAATTCTAGAAGAGACATTAAGTTTTGAAATGTCATCAAAAAGTCCTAATTTAGTATTAACTAAGTCATCCCAAGTTTGGGAACCTGTATTTTTAATTTTAACAGTACAATTATAGGTTTGCCCTGGGGTCATAGAAGTAGGAATATCAGAACTAACTATTTCAGAAGACAAAGCTGGAGCAACAATAATACTTTTAGAAAGTTTAGGTCCAAACCAAGCAGTATGTTCTTTGATCATTTGCATACTTAATGTGCAATTACCAGAAGTACTAGGAGCAACTATTGAAAAAGTAAAAGTTGCAATTTCACCAGGATTGGTGACTTTAGTTAAATTAATTCTAGAAGAAACATTAAGTTTTGAAATGTCATCAAAAAGTCCTAATTTAGTATTAACTAAGTCATCCCAAGTTTGGGAACCTGTATTTTTAATTTTAACAGTACAATTATAGGTTTGCCCTGGGGTCATAGAAGTAGGAATATCAGAACTAACTATTTCAGAAGATAAGGCTGGTGCATTTAAAGTATTTATACTCTTATCCACAAACGTATACCTAATTTTATCAGTATTATTATCAGCCAACTTAACAGAAGTAGTAACCCCATTCAAAGACAAATTATCAATACTATTAGTAGTCTTCAAATTAATAGTTCCAGCCTTAAGAATCTTAGCTTTAATAATAGCAATAGAGCCACTTCCACTTATAGGAGTATCAGAACCAGTTAAAGTTGTAGCGATACAAACTTGTCCATTTCCTTTTTTACATTTAGTAGGCTCAACTTTTCTAGAAGAGAATAAGTTTCCAGTACTAACATCTTGAACTTCAATCAAACTTGTATCATAAACAAAGTCAACTCCTGCACCATAAAGGTTACTAGCAGAAGATACATTAATATTAATGTATATAATACTTCCCACAGTTGGTGATCCTGTAACATCATAAGAGATTGCAGGAGAAGCAGATGCTGTAAGTTCCTTACTAAGTCCTTCTGTAGAATTTTTAGCTGCAACAGCTGTATTAAGCCCATCTTTTAAAGCAGCCGATGTATTACCTGCAGCAATAGCTGGCTTTGTGTTTTTCGTGGCACTACTTGGACTATATGTAGATGCTGAAGCTGTAGCACTTGGAAGTGATAATTGTGTTAAAAAAATCAATGCACATGAAACAGTACATATCTTTTTAATTAAATTATTTTTCATCATAAATTTAGTTTCCCCCTTTTTTCAATAATTATCAACACATTATATATTTTATAAGTTTTGCCACAAAATGTATAGGAAAAGTTATCATTCTAATGTGAACAAGAAAAAATAGAAGAATTTTAGGGGGAGCCTCTTTGTAAAAATTAATTCCTTCATTATATCAAAAAATCCAATCATTATATTTCTATGGACAATGTACCTTTCTTTAGATAAAGATTTAAAAATATAGAATTTTTATTTAACAAAAACGAGAAAATGTCGAGTTGTTGAAATAAAAGTAAAAATAATATTTTGGTATTAAATACAGTACAAATTTCTTAACAAATTATAAAATAGGTGATATAATTAACTCAAAGAATGCGAAATGTGTCGTTTCGACGGTTAATATGGAGGCAAACGATGAAAGATGAAAATATTAAGTTAGAAGACATAATGCATGCTATAAAGAGTAGATGGTTTCTTATTGTAGGGGTAACGCTAATAACAACAGCACTAGCTACTGCACTAAGTTTATATGGGATAGAACCTAAATATCAAGCTAGCACAAAATTATTTGTTGGGAAAGAAGTTAGCCAAGAATCAGTGGATGGTAACTATGATAGTAATGAAGTTCAAATGTATCAAAAACTTTTAAAGACTTATTCTGATGTAATTCTAACCAAAGATTTAGTGGGTAAATCTTTGGCGAATAGAAATATTGATTTAAAAGTGGACAATGTACTAAGTAATTTAAATGTAGTTCCAAAGCCTGATACACAAATAATGGTTATAAGTTATGTAAGTACAGATAAGCAGAAAACTAGAGATGTAGTAGCTGCTGTTACAGATGAATTTATAAAAACATCAAAAGAGCTAATTTCTAATGTAAGTGTAAAAGTAGTAGAAACAGTTACATTACCTGAAAATCCAATAAGTCCAAATAAAAAAGTAAATATAGCTGTAGGTTTTATGTTAGGTTTAATGATTAGTGTGGGAATATCAATCTTACTTGAATTTATGGACAATACCTTTAAGAATAAGGAACAAATTGAAAACTTACTAAAAACATCAACTCTTGGAACTATACCGAATTTTGAAAGGAAGAGATAAAGGAGTAGATAATGTTTATAGTTGAGAAGAAACCGCAATCAATTTTTGCTGAATCATATAGAACTTTAAGAACTAATATTCAATATTCATCTTTTGATAAGGATATAAAGATAATAGTTGTTACAAGTTCAGAAGCAGGGGAAGGGAAATCCACGACAGCAGGGAATTTAGCCTTAGCTTTTGCAGAGGCTAAAAAAAGGACAATACTTATAGATTGCAACTTAAGGAATCCAACACTTAATAAACAGTTTAAAACTTCAGGGTTATTAGGACTTTCAGATATTTTAATAGGAAAGAATAATATTTATTCAGCAATACATAAGCATAATGAATATTTAAGTGTAATGACTTCAGGAACAATACCACCAAATCCAGCAGAAATGCTATCTTCAAGGACAATGGAAAAATTACTGCAAGAACTTAAAGAACATTTTCAAATAATAATTTTAGATTCATCAGCACTTAATGATTATAGTGATGCTCAAATCCTTTCAACTAAAGCTGATGGAGTAATTTTGGTGGTAAAAGCTCGTAAAACAAAAAGAAATAAAGTATTTGATGCAAAAGCACTATTAGATAAGGTTGGGGTTAATTTATTAGGTGTTGTATTAAATGAAGTAAAAAGTAGAAAAAAAGAAGGTAAAAATTAGACAAGCTTAATTTAAATCAAAGGATAAAATTTATCACTGCAAAGATAAAATTTATTATAAATAAAAAATTTAATAAATGAAAATAGTCATTTTTAACTATGTGGGAGGGTTTAAAATGCAAAATACTGAGTTAATGAAAAAAGAAGTGGTACTTAAGAAAGAGTATGAAAAAATTGAAGTAAGTTATTCATTTTTTAAGAGATTAATAGATATAGTTTTTTCTCTTTTTGGAATACTATTATTAGCACCTCTTTTAATCGTTGTAATTGCAGCTATAAAACTTGAAAGTAAAGGGAATGTTGTATTTGTACAAAAAAGGGTAGGTTTAAAAGGGAAAGAGTTTAAAATGTATAAGTTTAGGTCTATGGTTGTAAATGCAGAAGAACTTAAGGAAAAGCTTAAAGAGCAAAATGAAATGACTGGTCCTATGTTTAAAATGAAAAAAGATCCTAGAATTACTAAAGTAGGAGCGTTCATTAGAAAAACTAGTATAGACGAATTACCACAACTTTTTAATGTTTTAAAGGGTGAAATGAGCTTAGTTGGACCAAGACCATCACTTCCTGATGAAGTTAAAGAGTTTGAACCTTGGATGATGGAAAGATTTAGTGTTAAGCCTGGATTAACTTGTTATTGGCAAGTGTCTGGAAGAAACAATATAGGTTTTCAAGAATGGATGCAACTTGATGTTAAGTATGTTAGAGATAAGAGCATTTTTCTTGATATAAAGTTAATTTTAAAAACATTCTTATTACTTTTTGGAGATAAAAATGCCAGCTAGGAGGCGATAATGCTTTGAGAAATGTTTTTATAATAGGTTCAAAAGGCATACCAGCTAAATATGGTGGGTTTGAAACCTTTGTTGAAAAGTTAACAGAAAATCAAATGAGTGAAGATATAAAGTATCATGTTTCTTGTTTGAGCAATGATGGAGAAAATGAGTTTGAACATAATGGGGCTAGATGCTTCGGCATAAAAGTCCCCAATATTGGTCCAGGAAAGGCTGTCTATTATGATATTTTGGCATTGGAAAGTTGCATTAAGTACATAGAAGAAAAAAAGATTAATAAAGCAATAATATACATACTTGCTTGTAGAATAGGACCTTTCATTAAAAAGTATAAAAAGAAAATGGATAAACTAGGAGTTTCTTTAATAGTTAATCCAGATGGGCATGAATGGAAAAGGGATAAGTGGAATTTTGCTATAAAAAAATATTGGAAATTATCTGAGGGGTTAATGGTCAAACATTCGGATTTATTAGTTTGTGATTCAAAGAATATAGAGAGATATATCAATGAAGAATATAGAGAATATTCTCCACAAACTACCTATATTTCATATGGTGCAGATAGGGAAATGTCAAAGTTAAGTGATAGTAGTGAAGAATTAATTAGCTGGTATGTTAAACATAGTTTAAAGAAGAAAAACTACTATCTTGTTGTTGGGAGATTTGTTCCTGAAAATAATTATGAAATTATGATAACTGAATTTATGAAATCTAAGACTAAAAAAGACCTGGTCTTAATAACTAATGTTGAAGAAAATAAATTCTATCAAGATCTTAAAAAAAGAACACAATTTCATAAAGATCCAAGAATAAAGTTTGTTGGAACTGTATATAATGCTGAACTTTTAAAAAAGATTAGGGAGAATGCATATGGGTATTTGCATGGTCATGAAGTTGGTGGCACTAATCCATCGTTATTAGAAGCTTTGGCTAATACGAGTCTAAATATATTGCTTGATGTGGGATTTAATAGAGAGGTAGCTGAATCAGGTGCTTTATATTTTAGTAAAGAGGATGGTTCTCTTTCTAATATATTAAATAATTTGGATAAAGAAGGCTACTACGATATTAATAAACTTGAAGGTACGGCTAAAAAGAGGATTGAAGATGATTATACTTGGACTCATATAGTTAAAATGTATGAGGATTTCTTCATTTCTTATAATATTTAAAGTTTGGAGTAAATAACTGCAATGAAAAAAAATATAAATATATTTGTTAATGAAAATGATAGGGAAATTAAATATGATAGTGTAGAAAGTATTTTAAAGGATGAAAGTTTACATAAACTAAGTGAATTAGCACTAAAAACCAGTAAAAATTGGTTTAAGGATGGGGAGGTTAGCTTAATTCAAAAGGATGGTGTAGACCTTGGTAGTTTATTACAGATAAAGAGTTTTTTCATAATAGAGAGATATCTTAAATTAAATGAAATGCTTGAAATCGTTATGTTAAATGATTGTGATATAAATTTATTGATTAAAGATATGAATGATTGGAATATTCTAAGTGTAATATCTAAAAGGTATGGCGAAGATTTAAATTTAAAAAAATGTTTCAGTGAATATAAATTAAATAATGCTAAGGGTATTGTTAAAGTATTGGGTTTAGAATATATAATGAAGTTTTTCACAGAGAAAGAGCCATCTGATAGTTTTAATAATACTGCAAATGTAATCATTCAAGAAATAAATAATAAATCCATGATTAGTATGATGGAAATTCTAGAGAATGAAATGAATTCTATAGAATTTACAACTATATGTTTTGGAAGTAATATGTATAAACTTGCAAATAATAAAAGTAAAACTGTAATTGGTAATAAATCATATCTTTTAGAAATCTCTAGGATAAATAAAAAATTAAAAATGGTTATGGGAAATGAAAAAATTGCTTCTCATTTTAATGATTTAATTCAAGGTGATGAATATAGCCTTAAATGGTTTGAAAATCATTTTATTAAGATTATGAGAAGTGAGCTTATAGGGTTAGAACTTTATAGAAAGTCATTAGAAGATTATTTTCAAGATAATAATGTGAAAAATATATTATTGCCTAGTGATTCTCATGCTATTTCTAGATTGGTGTGCCAAGTAGCAAAAAAATATAATATACTAACATATGTTTTGCAGCATGGGTCTATTGGAGAGCTTGCCTTTACCCCTATTTATGCAGATTATTTTTTAGCTTGGGGAAAACAGGCAGAGGATTATTTAGTAAGTAAAGGGGAATCTAAAGATAAGATTGTTATTGTAGGTAATGTTAAATATGAAGCTAATAAGTTTTATACGAATAGCTCTTCAAAACCTTTTAAAATGGAGAAAATTCTTTGGACAATTAATAATGTTGCAGATGATATAAATAGGAATTTATTTAATGTGTTAGAGGAAGTATTAGAAGAGAATGGAGAATCTACATTAATATTAAAATTGCATCCAGGAGAAAGTAATAAGGATTGGTTCTATGACTTGGTTAATCATTCTGATTATGCATCTAGAATCACCATATGTGATAGGACTTTTAATACATTAACTTTAATTGAGGAAAGTGATTTGGTTGTTATAACTCAATCTACAACTGGATTGGAATCTATGATGTTAAAAAGGCCAGTATGTTTATATAAAGATTCTAGAATACCTAATATAATACCATATGAAGAATTTGATTCTGTTATTAAATTTACTAATAAAGAGGATTTTTTGAATAATCTAAAGAGGACAGATTTTAATGAGTTATATAAGAACTCAGATAAGCTCTTAGAATCATATATGCAGCCATTTAAAAAAGATGAATTTGTTAAGTGGTTTAGGAAAAAACATTGAAGGGAAACACAATGAAGAAGAGTTTTATAAAAAGCACATTTATTTATACGGTGGTAAAGTATGCTGCTTTAATATTGGGATTTTTGAGAGAGTTAATTAATGCTAGACAGCTTGGACCTGAAACCTTTGGGGTTTTGGGCAATTTATTATTGATTTTAAGTTATTTTTTATATGCTAATTTTGGCACCATTTATGCCATGACCAAAGAGTGTTCTATCCTTGAAAAGAATAAAGAAAAGGTAAATAAAATTATTAATGGTACCTTTTCATTTTTAGTTATACTATCTGGATTATTTTTAATAGGGGGGATGGTATATTTAAATATTTATAAATATTCTCCAATGGGAGTATATATTTTTTTGGTCTGTTTGATTGCAATATTTGACCAGTTCAGGCTCTATTTCACTAACTATTTTAGAGTTAAGGATAACTTGAGACAAATTAACAATATAGAGCTAATTTATCATTCATTATCAGCTGTTTTAACAGTACTACTAATAAGTAAATGGGGAATTTATGGAGCTTTAATAGCATTATTAATTGCAGATATAGTAACCTTTATTAGTTGTGTTAAAAGAGTTGAAAATTTAAGGCTTGTAGCTGATAAAGAGGTATTTATTAGATTAATAAGTGTGGGAATACCATTATTAATCTATAATTTAGGTTTTTACATATTAACCACTATAGATAGGATGTTTATAATTAAATTTCTTAGCAAAGAGGAGCTAGGTTATTATACATTTGCAAGTCAGATTGCAAAAGCTACATTGATGTTTTTAAATTCAGTGTTATTTATATATTATCCAGAAGCATTAAGAAAATTGAATTTAGAAAATAATTTGAGTAAAGATTCTATTATAGATGAAATGAAAAAGTTAAATGGAATGTTAGAAATATTAGGTGTTTTATTAACTATAGCAGGAATGATATTAATAGTTCCATTTGTTAATTTATTAATGAAACAATATGTGCCAAGTATTGTGATTTATAGAATACTTGTTTTATCAGTAATTGCAAATCAATTATGCTATTTTGTTAGTGTATTTTTATTATCTAATAATTTGCAATTTAAACTTGTAAATTTGCAGGTGGTTACAAGTTTAATTGCAGTGGCAGTACAATATGCATTCATAGAATCAAAATTAGGGCTATTTGGAGTGTCCATAGGAACTCTTATAATAAATATTTTTTATTCTCTTTCTCAGTATTTTATATTGTGTAGGATACTAAAAATAGAAAATTATTTTAAATTTATTTACTCTTCAATAGGTAAGTATATAGTTTTTTGTGCAGGAAGTGTAATTATTTTTTCTAAAATACAAAGACTAGAATTAGTGGTCTTAGGAGTGCTTTTGATATTTTCATTCCTTTATATTAGAGAGGTTAAAAATTTATTCTTACAAATGAAAAATTTAAATAATAAAAGGAGAACTGGGCATGATAAATAATAAGAAAATACTAGCTATAATAACTGCAAGAGGTGGCTCTAAGGGTGTAAAGGGTAAAAATATAAAGAGTCTTAATGGAATACCTCTTATTGGGTATAGCATTAATGCATGTAAAGGCAGTAAATATATTGATAAAGTTATATTATCTTCTGATGATAAAGAAATAATAAAAGTAGCTGAAGAGGCTGGAGTTTCTGTGCCATTTGTAAGACCTAGTGAACTTGCAACAGATACAGCTACATCTGTAAGTGTGATTAAACACGCTGCTGGATTTATGGAGAGTAATGGAGAAAGTTATGATTATATAATTACAATTCAACCAACCTCGCCTTTTAGAACATCTAATCATTTAGATGGTGCAATAGAAGCGATAGCTAATGATGCTAATGCTGATTCATTGGTATCTATAACTGAAGTTGATTATAATCCATACTGGATGAAAGTGGTAAAAGGTGGATATATTGAATCATTTATGGAGGTAGATGAAAAGAAATTTACAAGACGTCAAGATTTACCTAAGGTATATAAGATGAATGGCTCTATATTTATTAGTAAAAGGGATCTAATCATGGAAGGAGAAAAAATTTTAGGAGAAAAAGTGGTGCCTTTTTTCATGTCTAGTAATGATTCTGTTGATATAGATAATGAAGAGGATTTTGCTTTAGCAGAGTTTTTAATGAGAAAGGAAATATAAATTATGATGCAAAAGATAAAAGTGGGAGAAAAATTAATAGGAAAAGGGGAAAGTACTTATATTGTTGCTGAACTTGGGGTTAATCATAATGGTGATATGAATATAGTTAGGAAACTTATAGATAAAGCAGCTGAAGCAGGGGTGGATGCTATTAAATTTCAAAAGTTTAAGACAGAAGCGCTGGTTACTAAAATGGCTCCAAAGGCGAAGTATCAGGAAGTTACAACTGATAAGTCAGAATCTCAATATGATATGTTAAAAAGATTAGAATTAAATGAATCTAATTTAAAAGAATTATATAGCTATGCAGTATCAAAAGGTATAGAGGCTTTTGCAACTCCTTTTGATGATGAAAGTGTGGACTTTTTATATGATTTAGGAATAAAGGCCTATAAGGTTGGCTCTGGGGATATAACTAATTTACCTATGCTTAAAAGAATTGCTAAGAAAAAGCTTCCAATAATACTTTCAGCAGGAATGTCCACTTTGGGAGAAATTGAGGATGCTCTTGATGCAATAAGAAGTGAAGGTAATGAAGAAATTGTATTGATGCATTGTACATCAAATTACCCAACTGATGAAGAACAAGTTAACTTAAGGGCTATGAATACTATGATGGATGCCTTTGGTGTTCCAACTGGATATTCAGATCATACCATGGGAACTGCAGTATCTATAGCAGCAGTGGCAAGAGGTGCAGTTATAATTGAAAAGCATTTTACTTTAGATAGAAGTTTACCAGGGCCAGACCATACAGCTTCTCTAGAGCCTGATGAATTAAAGCAGTTAGTAGATGGAATAAGAGCTGTAGAAAAAGCACTTGGGTCACCAATAAAGAAACCTAATGAATCAGAATTAGAAGTTAAAAGTGTTGCTCAAAAGAGTATTGTAGCACAAGTGGATATTAAAAAAGGTGAAGTTATAACAAGTGAAATGCTCACTATGAAAAGACCAGGTACAGGAATTAAACCTAAATATTTAGATTTTGTTGTAGGACGTACTGCTAAAGTTGATATAAAGGCAGATGAACTAATTGAATTAGATATGTTTTAGGGGTGAATTTATGAGAAGAATATGCGTTATAACTGGAACGAGAGCAAATTATGGAAGGTTAAAAACAGTAATGGATTCAATAATTAAGCATCCTAGCCTAGAGCTTAAGTTAATTGTAACAGGTATGCACTTGGTTGTTGAATGTGGCTATACTGTGAATGAAATAATAAATGATGGATATACAATTGATGCTAAAGTTGATATGAATATAAGCAATGATACTGGTGCTGGGATGTGCAAAGCTCTTGGACTTGGATTGATTGGACTAACACAAGCAATTGAATCTATTAATCCAGACATTATACTAATTTTAGGTGATAGAGATGAAGATTTGGCAGGGGCTATAATTGGAGCACATATGAATATACCAGTTGCTCATATCCATGGTGGTGAGGTTACAGGAACTATAGATGAAGCAATACGTCATGCAACAACTAAATTTTCTCATATCCATTTTGCAGCAACAGAAGGAAGCAAAGAGAGAATAATAAAGCTTGGAGAAGATAAAGATGTTGTGTTTAATGTTGGATCTCCAGGGTTAGATTCAATATTAAATAGGATATATATGAGCAAAGAAGAAGTGTTTAAAAAATTTGGACTTAATAAGGACAGAAAGTTAGTCATTGTGGCACAACATCCTGTTACTACACAAAGAGATGAAGCTAAAAATCAAATGGTAGAGACTATGGAAGCTATAAAAAGGTTAGGAGAGCAAACTATTCTTATTTATCCTAATTCAGATGCTGGAAGCAAGGAAATGATAGAAGTGGTGAAATCTTATAAAAACCTAGATTTTATGAGTACATATAAAAATATAAATTTTGAAGATTTCTTAAATCTATTAAAATATGCTGATGTTATGGTTGGTAATTCAAGTAGTGGAATAATGGAAGCACCATCTTATAAATTGCCAGTTATAAATATTGGAGAGAGACAAAAGGGCAGGGAACAATCTACAAATATAATTAATGTAAAATATGACAGGGAAATAATATATTCAAGTTTAATAAAAGCATTAACAGATAAGGAGTTTATAAGTAAAGTAAACAGCTGTGTTAATCCTTATGGAGATGGTAAAACAGGTGAAAGAATAGCTGATATTCTTAGTTCAATAAGTATCAACAAGGATCTTATTGAAAAGAGAATAACCTATTAAAAGGTAAGTATATGAAAAATATAATTATAATAGGAGCTGGAGGACAAGCACAAGCTGTAATTGATGCACTTGAATATTATCCTGAAAACAATGTTGTTGGATTATTAGACTCTAATAAGACTTTACATGGTAAATGTATAGGTGAGCATGTAGTTCTAGGTGATATATCTGAAGTTGTAGAACTAGCAAAAGAAAAGAAAATAGATAGTGCTTTTATTGCTATTGGAGATTCTAAGGTAAGAATACAATACTCTAAATTGATTGAAGAACTTAATCTTCATGTGGTTAATGCTATACATCCAAAATGCACCATATCTAAAAAAGCTGCTATTGGAAAAGGCGTGTTTATAGGAGCAGGAGCTGTTATTGGGCCTTATGTGCAGATTAGAGATTACTGCATAATTAATATTAATGCAATAATACCTCATTACAATAAGATAAGTAAATTTGCTAATATTGCACCAGGAGTATCAATGGGAGGCGGTTGTGAAATTGGATATTGCTCTTTTATTGGGATTGGAGCAGCTATTAAGCAATATGTGAATGTTGGAGATAATACAATAGTTGGAGCTGGAGCTGTTGTAATAAAGCATATTCCCAATAATGTTGTGTATGCTGGAGTTCCTGCTAAATATATTAAAGATAATTTTTGGGTATAGTAATGGTAGAGAATTTGGAGGTTAATAATGAGAGCAAAGATAGTGAAGAAAAAGAAGTTTATTTCACAAGAAGAAAAAATAATGTATTATCTTCTATCAGGTACTGTATTTTTTGATTTTATTAATGGCATTTTTACTAAATATCCGGTAGGTGAAGTGATTAGAATATCTTGTATATTAATTTCTTTATTATATATTTGGCAAAATAAAAAAGAAGAAATTAAGTTTATATTTATAATTATTATTTATTTTTTAGCAAACTCTTTAGTAACGTATACTATAACTTTAAATACCTTTGGGCTATCATTTGATTTGAAGATGGTATTGAAGGCAGTATACTATGTTGTAATATATAAAGGTATAAAAAGTTTGTATCATAAAGATAAAATAAGAGGACAAATATTAATAGAAACAATTTTAAATAATCTATATTACACTCCGTTACTTTTTATTTTTGCTTATGTGTTTGGATTAGGTAAAACTAGTTATGAGAATACTGGGGTTGGATTTAAAGGAACTTTCGTATCATTAAATTCAATAAATATTGCTATGATTATTTTATTTGTATTTGCTGTAAATGAATTTTCTATACGAAAAGAAAAGGTGAAATGGGCTCTGTTAGCTCTATATATCGCCATTACAATGATTCTTTTAGGTACAAAATCTAGTATGATTTTTACTGTTTTTGTGGTAGGAATGTACATTTTATTTAATATTAAAAAGGTTAAGGTGGGAGTGTTTCTTTATGTAACAGTGATGTTAGTATTAATAGGAACTTTAGTCTTATCTAAGGTAGATTTATCTATGGGGTATATTGATAAACTTCTATTTAGGCAAAAATATTTATTTGAAAATAGAGACCTTTTATCATTCTTACTAAGTGGAAGAAACTGGCTGTTTGAAATGGTACTAGAACATTTTAATGATAATATTAGTTTTTTTAGAGTTTTATTTGGATCTGGATATTTTAAAGTTCATAATCAGTTAGCTATGGATTTAAACATGCCATACAATGCTGTAAGGCCTATTGAGTTAGATTTGATAGATATATTTTTCAGCTATGGAGTTACTGGAATTCTATTAACATATGGATATTTTATTAAGAAATTTTCTATTGGATTAAAAAATATTTCACATCAAAAAATGCAACCTTATTTTGTATCTCTAATATGTTTTTTCATATTTAGCTTGCTTGGTGGGCATGTATTTCTTGAAGCTATTTCCTCTACATTCATGGGAATATGTTTTGGAGGATGGTATATTGAAAATGAAGAAATAAAAAAGAAAACTTAAAATGCTATTAAAGTGATATGGTTAATTAACCTATTGAAAACACTGAGTTTTCAATAGGTTTCTTTATTAATAATTAAGCCTATCATAAATTTTTTAAAAACCAATTGACTTATATTTTAATGATGTTATGATAGTCTTTAAATATATAATGTGAAGGAAGGTAAAAATGAAGTCAAATACAAAAGGAAATAATATGTCTAAGTTAACATTAGGCGGGATTTTAGTTACATTAGGGGTAGTTTATGGAGATATTGGAACCTCACCACTTTATGTAATGAAATCAGTTCTTCATGGTAATGACGGAATACAAAACGTATCTGAAAACTTTATTCTTGGAACGTTGTCCTTGGTTTTTTGGACAATAACTATTTTAACAACAATAAAATATGTCCTAATTACATTAAAAGCAGACAATAAAGGTGAAGGTGGAATATTTTCTCTTTTTACCTTAGTTCGTAGACGTGCCAAATGGCTGATTGTTCCTGCTATAATTGGTGGAGCAGCACTCTTAGCTGATGGAATGTTGACACCAGCCATGAGTATTACATCAGCAGTTGAAGGTTTAAAACTTATTCCAAGTTTTAATGCTGTTTTTGGTAACAATCAAAATAGTATTATTATAATTGTAATAGTAATAATAAGTATATTATTTTTTATTCAACATTTTGGAACAGACTTTATTGGAAAGTTATTTGGACCAGTTATGTGTATTTGGTTTTTAACTTTAGCTGTGTTTGGAATAATTAATATGTCTCAAGATTGGACATTATTACGTGCACTATCTCCACACTATGCAATTCAAACTCTTTTTAGTAGTGATAATAAGGCCGGATTCTTTATTTTAGGTAGTATATTCTTATCCTCAACAGGTGCAGAAGCACTTTATTCAGATCTTGGACATGTAGGAAGAAAGAATATTTATGGCTCTTGGCCATTTGTTAAGGTATGTTTATTACTAAATTATTTTGGACAAGGTGCCTGGATATTAGCAGCAAAGAATAATTCTATATATTTCAATGTAGAAGATTTAAATCCATTCTTTCAAATGGTTCCACAAGGACTTTTGATTTATTCTGTAATAATTTCAACATTAGCTGCAATTATAGCCTCACAAGCTCTACTATCAGGTGCATTTACACTTGTTTCAGAGGCAATTAAATTAAATTTATTTCCTAAGTTACATATAATGTATCCATCAAGTTCTAAAGGTCAACTATATATACCAGCAATAAATAAGATTTTATGGATAGTTTGTGTTGGAATTGTTATATACTTTAAAAACTCTGAGCATATGGAAGCAGCTTATGGATTGGCGATTACAGTTACAATGTTAATGACAACTATTTTGTTATTTAATTATCTATTAAAACAAAAAACACCACTTTGGGGTGCTGTAGCTGTACTTATTTTCTTTGGTGCCTTTGAAATCTCTTTCTTCATTGCAAATGTAGTTAAATTTATGCATGGAGGGTTTGTAGCAGTTTTAATAGCTTTAGTTATTTTAGCTGTTATGTATATTTGGATTAAAGGATACTATATAAAAATGCGTTTATTGGAAAATGTTCCAATTGAAGATTATAAGGATCAACTAGAACAATTACATGAGGATAAAGATAGAACTAAATATGCAACGAATCTTGTATATTTAACTTGTTGCAAGAAACGTAAGCATGTTGAAAGAAAAGTAATGTATTCTATATTAGATAAAAGACCAAAGAAAGCAGATGTTTATTGGTTTGTTAATGTAGAGGTTACAGACGAGCCTTACTTAGCTGAATACAGAGTAGATACAATGGGGACATCACATATTGTAAAAGTTCAATTAAGACTTGGATTTAGAGTAGAACAAAAACTAAATGTTTTCCTACGTCAAATCTCAACTGAACTAGTTAAAAGTGGAGAAATAAAACTTCAATCAAGAACATACACAACTATACCTGATAGAATAGTTGGGGATTTCCGTTTTGTTTTAATTCATGAACATCTTTCTTGTGAATCAGAATTAAATACATGGGAAGCACTCATACTTAGAGCTAAGCTATTTATAAAGTGGTTTACTGTAACTCCAGAGAAATGGTTTGGGCTTGAAACTAGTGATGTTTATGTTGAAGAGGTACCATTATTTACAGGACATTCTAATCGTACTAATTTAAAGAGAATTAAGTAATTTTTAAATAAATATTAAATTATATAAAAATCCAACAGAGAGTTTAAGACTCACTGTTGGATTTTTTTGTGATAAATAATAAATTTGTTAATTAAATGTATTAGGTTAAAATAAATGTATTGATAACCAATAAAATACATGATACAATCTGCATGTATTTACAATATAATGAATAAATGGGGTGAATTCGACAAAATGTGAATTTTTATGAACAAAGGAAAGCATAAACTAAAAAACGGAGGAAAATAAGTGGGAAAAACTAAAAACTTTACAACAATTAGGTTTGTATCGGTTTGCATGCTTATAGCTTTTATGGTTAATGTAATACCAGCAAACATAGTACAAGCGTCGATTTTATTGAAAACTGAAAAAAATATTAAACTAAAATTTGATTCAGGAAATGTATTGCATTATGATGGAAAAAGTGATGAGAATACTGGCAAAGAGGAAAATTCCTCAGAGAAAGTAGTTGAAAAAAATCAACCAGTTAATGATGTTGATACAAATAGTAAAAAAGAAACAGAAGTTATAAAACAAGAAGTTTCAAAAGAGCCTAAAAAGGAAAGTGTAGAAAGTAAGAATACTGTAAATACAAAACAAATTGAAAGCAAAGAACAAAATCAAAAAACTTCAGTAAAAGAAAAAAATGAGATTTTAAATAGTAAAGATAAAAATCTTACTGAAGAAAAGAATAAGACTTCAGAGGAAAAGGACAAAAAAGTAGTTGAAAACTTTGATATGTTTGATACAGCTATAGTAGGACTTTTAGGGGAAGAAAATACTAAACTTACTCAAGAAAATATATTAAAAGTAAAAACTAAAATTCCAAATGGTAAAGGAATATGGATAGTAGAAAAAGATAGAGAGTCTGTTTTAAATCTAATTAACCAAATTGCTGATAAAGAATACTACATAGATGAAAGTGGATTTTTAAGATCTAAAGAGACTATTAAAAATGTAGGGTCTAAGTCATATTCAGAAGTTTTAGATGGACTTATAAACAGCGATAAGAAGTTGATTGTAGGTAGAAGTGCTGGATGGTATGAATACGATGTAGAATCGCAAAAAGCAGTTAATAAAACTTTTGATAATAATAGAAATGTAATTTCCATAGGAGAAACTACAACTGACAAACTAGTAATACTAGATGATAATAATCAAAATAATGAAATGTCACTAATTTTAATTAATGAACTTGTTCGTGTGTTAAGAGGAAAAAATACTGAATCTATAAAGGAAAAAGTTACAGAAGAAATAAAAAGAGATAGTGTAGACACTAAAGCTAGCACAACTGCAAAAAAAGAAGAGACTAGCACTAAAGATCAAAATCCTATAGGTGCAGATACTAGTGAAGAAAAACATGAAGCTGTAGATAATAAAGATAAAGATATAGTTAAAAATTTTGATATGCTTGACACAGCTATAGTAGGACTTTTAGGAGAAAAAAATAAAGAACTTACCTATGAAAATATATTAAAGGTAAAAAATAAAATCCCAGAAGGAAGTGGAGTCTGGGTAAAAGAAGAAAATAGAGAGTATGTTTTAAAACTTATTAACCAGATTGCGGATAAAGAGTATTACATAAATGAAAATGGATTTTTAAAATCAAAAGAAATAGCTAAAAATTCAGGTTCAAAAGCCACTTCAGAGATTATTGATAGTCTTATAAATAGTGATAAGATGCTTATAATAGGCAGAAGTGATGGATGGGATGAATATGATACACAATCACAAAAAGTAATTCATAAAACTTTTAGTGATACAAATAAAGGTGTTACTATTGGAGGAAAAGCCACAGATCAATTAGTAATTTTAAGTGATAGTGATAATGAGAATTCTAATAGTGAAATGTCAATAGTTCTTATTCATGAGCTTATACATGGATTAAGGGGACAGCAAGGAAATAAAGAAAGATTAGAAGAAGAATTATATGCAGGAAAATTAGAAAATGAAATTAGAAAAGAATTAAATCTAGAATTAAGAGATTTAGCAGATATAGAAGAAGCATATAACAAAAATAAAGATTCGTATTATGATGATTATAAGGAGAAGCCTTTTGAATATTCAGCAGGAACCTATGCAACTGTAAAATTGCAAGATCCATCAAGTAGTTTGAATTTTAGAAGTGGTCCATCCACTGATTCAGGGATAATAGGGAGTTTACCACATGGAGCTTCAGTAAAGATATTAGGGCAAAGTGGTGACTGGTATAATGTAGAATATAATGGATTATCAGGGTATGTAAGAGGAGATTATCTAATTCAAGGAACTGCTTCAGGAGCTACCTCAGGAACAGTAAAATTACAAGACATATCAAGTAGTGTAAATATAAGGAGTGGAGCTTCAACAGATACAAGTGTAGTAGGAAGTTTAACTCATGGAACAGTAGTACAAATACTTGGAACAGAAGGTAATTGGTATAGAATAAGTTATAATGGTGTTGTAGGATATGTAAGAGGAGACTTTATTGTAGCTGGAGCATCATCAAGTTCTGCAAGCGGAGCAGGAACAATAAAATTACAAGATCCATCAAGTAGTGTAAATGTAAGAAGTGGAGCTTCAACAGATACAAGTGTAATAGGAAGCTTAACTCATGGAGCACAAGTACAAATATTAGGAACAGAAAATAATTGGTACAAGATAAGTTACAATGGTGGAGTAGGATATGTAAGAAATGATTTTGTAGTAGCTGGTGGTTCAACAGGAAGTGCAAGCGGAACAGGAACAATAAAATTACAAGATCCATCAAGTAGTGTAAATGTAAGAAATGGTGCATCAACAAGTACAAGCGTAATAGGAAGCTTAACTAATGGTGCAGTAGTACAAATATTAGGAACAGAAAGTAATTGGTACAAAATAAGCTATAATGGGTCAGTAGGATATGTAAGAAATGATTTTGTAGTAGCTGGTGGTTCAACAGGAAGTGCAAGCGGAACAGGAACAATAAAATTACAAGATCCATCAAGTAGTGTAAATGTAAGAAATGGTGCATCAACAAGTACAAGCGTAATAGGAAGCTTAACTAATGGTGCAGTAGTACAAATATTAGGAACAGAAAGTAACTGGTACAAAATAAGCTATAATGGTGGAGTAGGGTATGTAAGAAATGATTTTATAGTAGCTGGTGGTTCAATAGGAAGCGCAAGTGGAACAGGAACAATAAGACTACAAGACCCATCAAGTAGTTTGAATTTTAGAAGCGGACCTTCAACAAGTACAAGCGTAATAGGAAGCTTAAGACATGGAACAGTAGTACAAATATTAGGAACAGAAAGTAACTGGTACAAGATAAGCTACAATGGACAAATAGGATATGTAAGAAATGACTTTTTAGTACCTGGAGGTTCAACTACAATTGACTCTCAGGGTGGGATGTATGGAGCTTCAGTAAAAGATGGCTCTATAAGATATTATTCTCAAGATGACCCTAGATATGGAAATGTGATGTATAGCAATCATGGTGATGCAACTCAAACTATAGCAGCATCAGCTTGTGGTCCGGCTGCATTTTCAATAGTTGTGTCAACATTAAATAATATTGATGTTCCACCAACTGAAATGTGTTCATATGCATTAGCAAAAGGATTTAGAACATATAATAGTGGAACAAATTCAGGATTATTTAGTGCAGCAGCATCTGATCCTTCAAATACAAGATATAATTTAAATACTCAGTATGTAAGTGGAACAAGTGGAGCAAAATCATTATTGTCAGATGGATCACATTTAGTTATAGTAAGTATGGCCCCAGGTCATGTTACAAGACAAGGACATTATATAGTTCTTGCAGGATGGACAACAATAAATGGTAAAGTATATTTTAAAGTGTATGATCCTCATAGATGGAATGAATATTATATATATGATGGAGAAATAATTGATGATGTAAAAGATGATGGCTTTATATTGCTAAGTGAAACAGCAATAAGAAATGAAGCAAATGCATTTTTTGGATTTTCAAATAAGAATAATAGTAAGATAGACAATGGTCAAGGATCTTCAACAGGAGGCAGTACTTCATCTGGAAGTAATCCTTCAAACCCAGGAACATCAGTAAGTGATTCAACAATTTTAAGAATGGGAAGTAAAGGAGAAGAAGTAAAAAGACTTCAAAATTTATTAATTTCTAAAGGCTATAGTTGTGGTCCATATGGTGCTGATGGGGACTTTGGACAAGGCACTTATGATGCTGTTGTTGCTTTCCAAAAAGCTAATAGTTTAGAACAGGATGGTGTTGTTGGAACTGATACGTGGGCAGCTTTAAATGGCTCATCAGGGTCAGGAAGTTCAGGAGGAAGTAACAATAATCAAGGAACTAGTACAGGTAATCAGGAGTCAGATAATTCAAAGGATGAAACATCATTTTTTCAAGAATTTATAGATGCATATAAAAAACATCAAACTTCAGGGAATATTTTATATGATGAAATAAATTTTTGGACATTGGGTACACTTGATTCATTTAAAGCAGTATCAGAAACAAAGCCATTTACTTTGGAGAATTTAAAGGCAAATTTCAAACTGTTTCTGAATACAGCACCATTTATAATCCCAGCAGGGAAAACTATTGATAGTTTTGTTAGTGGAGCTACAAAATATGTAGGAAGCTTATTTGCAAAAAAAGTTGGATGTACTGAAACTACTGTAGCTATTGATGAAGCAGCTGCAAGTATTGTTAAAGGAGCAACAGCAGAAGTTATCTCAATTGGGAAAATAGAGCATGTTCTAAAAGATCATACATTTGGTAGAATGAATGCTACAATCGGTAAGATGATGGAAAAGGGGTTGAAGGAATCAGCTGAAAACTTATTGAGCCAAAAAACATTTTTTAATCCAAGTTGGTCAGAAGAGAAAGTGATTGATGCAACTAATCAAGCATATAAAAAGGTATTGTCACAAGGATTTACTAATGGCGAACATATAGTTAAAGTTTTTGATGAAAATATTACAGTTTACTTAGAAAATGGAGTGTTTCATTCAGCATATGGTGATTTTAAATTAACTTTAGCAGATTTTGGATTTTAGGAGGAGTTAGATGTTTTTAATAAATTATGAAATTCTTGAGGAAGAAAAGAAGAGAATTTCAAATTTAAATAATATAGTGGAATTTGAATCAGATGTGAATACTGTTATGGGGCAAATTGAGTTGATATTCAACAACACGAAAGAGGGGTTTGTTGATAAGGATATACCCTTTAGTGGGGAATTTTTAATTACATGGTTTAAGAGATTAAATGATGCTTTAAGCCAATTGAAAGCAAGTTCATTTGTTACAATAAAAATACCTGATAGTGATAGAATATGGTTTGAATTTAAGTTAGTTAATGAAGAAGTATTAATTAGTAAAGTTAGAGCAGAAAAGGAAATTCATATTGAGAAATTTATATTGAACTTGCCTAAGAGTAGAAGTGAAATTTTTTGGTGTGAGAGTATTTCTAAAGATGAATTATATAATACAATTCTTTGTACTACAAATAATTTCATGAAAGATATTTGGGCAATAAATCAATTAATTGTTGAATCAAAAGAATTTAAGGAGCTTAAGGATAAATATATTAAAGCAAAGAATTATTAGATGAAATGAGAAATAAGGCTAACGTTGTGATGTTAGCCTTTTTTTCTATAGAATAAAATTTCAAATTTCTGTTGGTGACCAACAATTTATGATATGGTTATGGAAAGGTGATTACCTTAATATTGGAGCAGGTGCAGAAGTAGGAATTTATTATGGTGGGGGACCACATTGGCTTACTGGAGTAGATTATGCAATGCCGATGACTTTAGCTTTGTATGATAATGAAGGAAATGAGATTTTTAATTGGAAACCTGGAGAGGATAATTGGTGGTGCACTGGATTTAATCCTAACTATCAGAAGGCGAAAGCAGAAAATCTTAATGTATATGGAAGTATAGACTTTTCAGGACGTTTGGATATTTGGAATTCATTTTATGAAGAGAATAATGGCAAATCTATGCGGATATTTGATCCTATAAATTATATTGCGAAATTTAAATGGTGAAGTTGATAAGAATTAAGTATAGATTATATTGAAAGTTATTTTTAATATGATAATATTTTATATTGAGGTAGTAAAAATCTAATTTGAGGAGAAAACTATGAATATAAAGAGATTAATATTATATTTAGTTGTTGTATAAATTTCAGTATCATTATTGTCCTGTGGTTCTTTTGGAAAAAGAGGTACAAGATATGATAGTAGGGATGATAGAACAATTTCAGAAATGCGTTTACAAAAAATAATAGAATATTTAGAAAGTCAGAATAAGGAAAGGCTTAGAAATTTATTTTCACCTAATGCATTGAAAGAGGCAAAAGATATTGATGGTGATATTGATTATATAATGAATTTTTACAAAGGGAAGTTTATTTCAAAAGAAGGTTCTTTGGAAAGTTCAGATTCAAAGAATGAAGGTGTAATAAAAAGTGAATTAAAAGGTTTTTATAGAGTTACAACAGATAAGGACAAGTATATAGTATTTTTTATTGATCAGCTAAGTGATACTGAAAATCAAGATAATGTTGGACTTTACATGTTACAGATTATTAAGCTAGAAGATAGAGAAAAATATTTTGATTTTGGAGAAAAGACAAAGTGCCCTGGTATTTATAGACTAGATGCTAACAAGTAGTATATTGAGTATGTTTATCTAGAAAATAAAAAGGTAGTGGTAGTAATAAGTAAGATTATTGCTGCCACTATTTTTGCTAACATAGCTATTTCTTTTACTAATAAGTATTACTACATTTGGAAGCAGTACATAAAATATAGGGACATTGGGAAGTTTATCAGTAAATAATTCAACTTTAAGAATGGGAAGTCAGGGAGAAGAAGTAAAAAAACTTCAAAACTTATTAATTTCTAAGGGCTATAGTTGTGGTCCATATGGTGCTGATGGGGACTTTGGACAAGGAACGTATGATGCTGTTGTTGCCTTAAAGCAGTATCAGAAACAAAGCCATTTACCTTGGAGAATTTAAAGGCAAATTTTAAACTGTTTTTGAATACGGCACAATTTATAATTCCAGCAGGAAAAACTATTGATAGTTTTGTTAGTGGAGCTACAAAATATGTAGGAAGCTTATTTGCAAAAAAAGTTGGATGTACTGAAACTACTGTAGCTATTGATGAAGCAACTGCAAGTATTATTAATGGGGTAAGAGAAGCTAAGTAACATTGTTAATAAAACACGAACTCAAGAACTTATGAGTATAAAATGCCAGAGTTAATTGGCAATGCTAGGGAGAAGTTATTACAGAGGATACAGGATGGAAATTTAAAAAGTGTTGTAAATGAATTATATAGACCAGATACTACTATAGGTGATGGTGGAACAGCAGCATTGGCTGATGAATTTAGCAAAGGTATTGCCAAACATTTGCAAAAGGCACAGGAAAGAGTGATTCAATTGAAAAAGATTATAAATAGTAATGAGTTGGGGTTAAATGATTTAGATATTGCAGAGAGTTTACTAGAAGACTTAGAAGATGCAATAAAACTATTTAGATAGGCGGGGCGTAATATATGAGCAAAGAATCAGAAGAATTTTTTAGAATGATGTTAGATTTTTTACCTGAAAGGAAGGATGACTATAGAAAATTTATAGAGGCGTATGGAATATTATTAGAAATTGTTGTAGTAGAAGATATTTTTATGCCAGATATTATCCATTTAATAAAAGAAAATAAGAAAACCAAGTTATTAGAGAATATATTTAACTACTTTGAAAGGGTATCCAATTGTACAGATGAGCATTTAATAAATATTTTTTCAATCACTGTGTTGGAGATATTAGGTAATGATAAACAAGTTCTAAAGATTGCTAAAGAGTATATGGAAAAAAAAACTACACAACTTCAAATTGAGGCTGATAGAAGTTTAGGTAGAAAGTAAGTTGATTTCCACAATATAGCAAAATATTAGTTTAGCTAATACAGGAACTAGAGATAATTCTCTAGTTCCTTAAGTTTGGGTTCTAATTGTTTAAAGACTGTATAATACTAAATTATGATTTAGTATTATACAAAGGAATTTTAAAATTTTTTTGAGAAATATTACACCCAAAGGAAATTAAAACTATCCCCCCTAAAATGGTCAAATATTCAGAGTGGAAAGAGGAAAGTATAAATTTAGATGAATTTAGAAGTGAAATAGTAAACAAGGTGTTAATGTACATTGATGAGCTCGTAAAAATAAATCCTAGTTTAATGATTAGTAAGGAATTAAAAAAACTTAAGTGTAGTATTGATGTAATAAAAAGAACCTTCAAAAATTGAGATGATTTATTTTGAAACTATTCTCATCTGATTTATTTAAAATTTTCATACTATAGTTGAGAATTTTTAGATACAAATTTTTACAGTATATATTTATAATATACTTTAAGCAATTTTCATGGTTTTTAAAACATTTTCAATAGGAATATTATTTTTAGCGCATTCATAAA
>NZ_JANDMF010000027.1:0-76439 GCF_031626875.1 Clostridium sp. SHJSY1 | reverse complement strand
GAACAGGAAAGTTAAGCTCTACAGCGCTGATGGTACTGCATGGGAGACTGTGTGGGAGAGTAAGACGTTGCCAGGTAATTAATTAAGAAAGACCATAATGTAAATGAATTACGTTATGGTCTTTTTACTGTAGAAAAAGTATAGGAAATTATAAATTTCAATATAGACCTTAATTTTTTAAGAAGTTCATATAAATAGTTTGAAAATCAAATAATATTATAGTTAAGTATAGATATTATTATCATAATTAGTTATAATAAAAATTGTGTAAAAAATAGAGGGAGAATATATATGGAAGAAAAAAGAATACCAGAAGATGACATGTTATTTATAGATGTAACAGAGAAAGTTCCTTTAAAAAAAGCAATACCATTAAGTATTCAACATTTATTTGCAATGTTTGGATCATCTGTTTTAGTTCCACTACTATTTAAGATAGATCCAACTACAGTATTATTTTTTAATGGAATAGGAACATTATTGTATGCGTTTGTAACAAAAAAGAAAATACCAGCTTATTTAGGGTCTAGTTTTGCATTTCTATCACCAGTATTTTTATTAATGAGTAAAGGCTATGATTTTCAAACAATCCAAAGTGGATTTGTAGTAACAGGATTAATTTTTGTAATAATAGCAATAATTATAGGTTTTGTTGGGATTAATTGGATAAACAGATTGTTTCCACCAGCAGCTATGGGTGCAATTGTTACAATAATTGGATTAGAATTAGCATCATCAGCAGCAGATATGGCTGGATTCCCAGTTGGAGGAAGTAATACTACAGAGTTTAATACAACTTGGGTAATAGTCTCAATGGTGACATTAGTAACTGTTGTTTTAAGTAATGTATTATTAAAAGGATTTTTGAAGGTTATACCAATATTAATTGGAGTAGTAGTAGGATACATAACAGCATGCTTTATGGGAATTGTTGATTTCACACCTGTAATGGATGCAAAATTCTTTATATTACCTAACATAAAAGTAGCACATTTTGATGTGCAAGCTATAATTACTATAGTTCCAGCAGCATTTGTAGTAATAGCTGAACATATTGGACATTTAAAAGTTACTAGTAGTATTGTAGGAAAAGATTTAACTAAAGACCCTGGACTTCATAGATCATTACTAGGTGATGGACTATCAACAATGTTATCAGGATTTTTTGGGTCAGTTCCAACAACTACTTATGGAGAAAATATAGGAGTGCTTGCTTTAACAAAGGTTTATAGTGTTTATGTAGTTTGTGGAGCTGGAGTAGTCTCAGTTATACTGGGGTTTTCAGGTAAGATGTCAGCATTAATTAATACTATACCAATGCCTGTAGTTGGAGGAATAAGTTTATTATTATTTGGAACAATAGCAACATCAGGACTTAGAACATTTATAGAAGAAAAGGTTGATTTTGCAAAATCAAGAAATTTAATTCTTACATCAATAATATTTATTGTTGGGTTAAGTGGAATTACTTTATCAATAGGATCAATTCAATTAAAAGGAATGGGATTGGCAACAATTGTTGGTATGATATTAAGTATATTATTTATTATATTTGATAAATTAGGAATAATGAATGAACAACCATAGTAAAAATCCTGTAGAATTATTTTTAGTAATTCTACAGGATTTTTAAGTTATAAAAGTAGGGGGAAAGAAGAATGAATAAAGATATAGCTAACAAGATGCTATATAGGAATTTTATTTTAAATGTTGACATGATTGAATGTATACGTAGGGGAAATGTTGATATATTATTTGCTTCTCTAGAAGGTGTTCTTATACAAGACAAATATTCAGGAATATATATGATATCAGCAAAAAAATTAAAAATTGCTATTAAGATGATTGAACTTATTCCTTATGAGACAAAAATGGTTATAGCACATCAAGATTTCTATTTGCAAATAATAAAAGATAGAATTAATGCAAATTCAAATATATCTTGTTATTATTCAGTTTGGACAAATAAATCATTAATAGAAGTTCCAAAAGGTGTAATAAAAATTCAAAGACTAACAAAGAAAAATTTAGATATAGTAGTTAATAATTATTCTAGTATAGATTTAGTGGAAAAGGAATACATAGAAGAAAGAATTGAAAGTGGCAATATGTTAGGGGCATTTATTAATGACAATTTATGTGGATTTATTGGAACACATGAAGAAGGTTCTATTGGAATTTTAGAAGTTTTAAAAGAATATAGAAGAAAAGGTATAGGAGCGATTCTTCAAGCTGAAGCAACTAATAGAGCATTAAAAGAAGGAAGGATTCCATATGGAGAAATTATAGATGGAAATGAAAAATCCTTAAGATTACAAAAAAAATTAGGTTTTGAAATATGTAAGGATAAGATATATTGGTTAATGAAATAAATATAACAACATTTATTAATTGTTGTTATATTTATTTTTATAATTATAGAAAATTTTAAATCCAATCAGTAAAAAGGATGATAAAGAAAATAAAACCAAAGTTTTAAAATTATAAAATATCAAGAAAAAGTCATTATAAGCATAGTTAATAATTTTGTATCCAACTAATTCATATGTATTTTTTATTGCTATTGTAGAAATTTTATCAGCAGTGTCTTTAGGAGTATGAATATTAGTTGAATCACAGGTTGATATAGTTAATGAATCAAAACCATTTTTAATGAATTCAGCATGATCACTTGAATTATGATATGATTCTGTAAAATCTATTTTTTTATCTTTGCATATATCTTCTAAAGAATTTAACAAATTTGAAGAATTTTTATTACAATTTTCACCTGACATTAAAGTGATTGGAATTTTATCTATACCTATCATATCAAAGTTAATTACTTCAGCTCCAGCTAAGGAATCTTTATACTCAGATGCAAAATATTTTGAACCAAGTAAGCCTAATTCTTCTCCATTAAGAGCAACAAAAATTATATCTCTTTTAGGAGTTTTTAATGTAGAAAAGTTTTTAGCAAGTTCTAATAAAAAAGAAATGCCAGAAGCATTATCTAAAGCACCATAGTATACATTATTTAGAGAATCTGTACCTATATGATCATAATGAGCTGTAAGGATAAGTGGAGGTAATGAATTAGAAGAACCTTCAATTTTCCCTATAATATTATTAATACTTTGCTGATGAACTGTATATGGAAGATTAACTTGCAAAGTATATCCTTGCCTTAATGAATCTAATAAAGAATTAAAGGTAGATGTATTAATTTGAATAACAAATCCATAATTTGAATTATTAGAAAAAGAACTTCTAAAAGAAAAATTGCTATCAAAAGTAACATAGAATAAGTATTCAATATTATCTTTAAAAATGGAAAAAGATTTAGGGTATATATCTATTCTATCTTTATTTGAAAAGCTTATAGATGGATTCTTAAAATTAAGAAAATCTTCTTTAAAATCTACACCAAGTATATAGCTTTGTATAACATCTGATCCATTAAGTAATTTTAAAGAACATTTATTATCATTTGGTGTTGGAATCATTACATTAAAAGATTCCTTATAATCATTTCCTAAAGTTTTTAATTTATAATTCTTAAAAGTTTTTTCAATTTCATTTCCAACTTTCTCATTAGAACCTGAACCAGCAAGTCTACCTTTAAAATCTTTGGATGAAAAATATTCAATATTACTTTTAACATGAGAAGGGTTAAATTCATAATATGACAAATTTAATATTAAACAAGTTGTTAATCCAGATAATGAGATAAGAAGTAAAAATGTAAATAATTTTTTCATATTGTTTCCTCAAATTATTGTTTTACTTAATAATATTAATTTAGAGAAAACAATATGATTAAATTAGGAGGGCCTTTTAAATAACATGTCCATTAAGGCATATATTGTAGTAAATAAAAGAGCTACATAAAGTATATTATTAAGTTCTCCTTTTATAATATAGAGTACTAAGCCAAGAGTCATGGATGCTAAAATAACATAGTTAAGAAATTTATTGAGGCCAGACTTACTTGTGCAAATTACAGCTGTAGAAGAAAAAACAGTTAATATAAGAGTGAATAAAGAAAGAACATCTTTAATAACTTTAGTGAAAGTAATAATTTTAAAATAATCTAATACTAAAAGAATAATTAAAATAACTAAGGCTAAAGAAACAGTTTTCAAAATCATTTTATTCATATTCATCACCTACTGTAAAATATTTACAAGTTAAATTATAGCAGAAGGTTACATAATATTAAAGAGAATAAATATGAAAAAAATGGTAAGTTATTTATTTAAATTAGAAAAAAGTTTATAATAGATTTATTGTGCTTAATAAATAGGAGGGACTTATGATAAATATAGAAGAAAGATTGGCTAAAGAATTAGAATTAAAACTTAGTCAAGTTAATAATGTTATTGAAATGTTAGATGAAGGCAACACTGTGCCATTTATTGCACGTTATAGAAAAGAAAGAACTGGTGGACTTTCTGATGAAGTTTTAAGAAAGTTAGCAGAGAGATTAACATATTTAAGGAACTTAAATGAAAGAAAGTCAGATGTATCAAGGCTTATTGAAGAACAAGGAAAACTTACAGAAGAAATAACACAAGCTTTAGAGAAAGCAGAGACATTAACAGAAGTTGAAGATATATATAGACCATATAAGCCTAAGAAAAGAACAAGAGCAACTATAGCAAAAGAAAAAGGATTGGAACCATTAGCTGGAGTAATTTTAGAAGGAACTTTTAAAGGAAATTTGGATGAGGAAGCTACTAAATATATAGATTCAGAAAAGGGTGTAGAAAAAGTTGAAGACGCCATTTCTGGAGCATTAGATATAGTTGCAGAAGCAATTTCAGAAGAAGCTAAGTATAGAAAATTCATAAGAGAACTTGTAATGAGAGAAGGATATATTGAATCAAAAGGAGAATCAGAAACTCCAACTCCTTATGAAATGTATTATGATTATAGTGAAGAAGTTAAGAAAATACCACCTCATAGAATATTAGCTATAAATAGAGGAGAAAAAGAAAAGATTCTTTCAGCTAAGATTACTATAAGTGAAGATAAAATTATTAGTTATTTAGAAAGAGAATTACTTAAGAAAAATGAAATTACGGATGAAAAGTTAGCTATTGCAATTAGAGATGCATATAAGAGATTAATTTTTCCATCTATAGAAAGAGAAATAAGAAGTGAACTTACTAATAAAGGTGAAGAAGGAGCTATAATGGTATTTAAGGAAAACTTAAAAGCATTACTTATGCAAGCACCTATAAAAGGTAAAGTTGTTATGGGATATGATCCAGGATTTAGAACTGGTTGTAAGATTGCTATCTTAGATAGTACAGGAAAGTTTTTAGAAAATGTTGCAGTATATCCAACAGTTCCTAAAAGAGATATAGAAGGTACTAAAAAGATATTAAAAGCTCTAATTAAAAAATATGATGTAGATGTAATATCATTAGGAAATGGAACTGCTTCTAGAGAATCTGAAGAAGTCATATCAGAAATGTTAACTGAAATAAAAGAAGAAACTGGAAAAGAATTGGCATATGTAATTGTATCAGAAGCAGGAGCATCTGTTTATTCAGCGTCTGAACTTGCTACAAAAGAATATCCAGATTTAGATGTTACAGTTAGAGGAGCTATTTCAATAGGAAGAAGATTGCAAGATCCTATGGCGGAACTTGTGAAGATAGATCCTAAAGCTATAGGGGTAGGACAATACCAACATGATGTAACACAAAAGAGATTAGAAGAATCTCTAAAAGGTGTAGTTGAAGATTCAGTTAATAAGGTAGGTGTAGATTTAAATACTGCAACGCCATCACTATTAACTTATATTTCAGGAATAAATGCTGCTATTGCAAAAAATATTGTTGATTATAGAGATGAACAAGGTGGATTTAAAAGTAGAAAAGAACTTTTAAAAGTTAAAAGATTAGGACAAAAGGCTTATGAACAATGCGCTGGTTTTTTAAGAGTGGCAGAAAGTAAGGATCCATTAGATAATACTTCAGTTCACCCAGAATCTTATTCAGAAGCTAAAAAGCTTATAGAAATTTTAGGATATACTATAGATGATTTAAAAAATAAAAAATTAGAGGATATAGAAGAAAGGGTTAAAAATGTAGGAATAAATAATATTGAAAAAGAACTTGAAATTGGAGAGTTAACTTTAAAAGATATTATAAAAGAAATACAAAAACCAGGAAGAGATCCTAGAGATGAGATGCCTAAGCCAATATTAAAAACTGGTGTTATTGACCTTAAGGACTTATCATCTGGAATGATTCTTATGGGAACTGTGAGAAATGTATCTGATTTTGGAGCTTTTGTAGATATAGGAGTTCATCAAGATGGATTAGTTCATAAAAGTCAAATGGCAGATAGATTTGTTAAGCATCCTTTAGATATCGTTAAAGTTGGAGATGTAATCAAAGTAAAAATATTAGAGGTAGATAATAAGAGAAAAAGAATTGGATTAACAATGAAGGATGTAGAATAATCTATAGCTTTTATTGAAACATATTTAACATAGGTGTATAATATATATATAATATAAAAATCTTCAGGGCGAGGTGTAAGTCCTCACCGGCGGTATAGCCCGCGAGCTAAGTGGTTAGCAGATTCGGTTAAATTCCGAAGCCGACAGTATAGTCTGGATGAAAGAAGATAGCATATGAAAATTAGAAATTTTAATTCTAATATATTTGTTATCAAAGCCCTAACATTTTGTTAGGGCTTTAATTTTATTTTAAACATCCACCCTAGGAGAAAAATTTTGGAGGGTTAAAATGAATAATACAAGTACAAATTTAAGTAAAACTATTAAGATTTCTTTATTAGCAGCAATATCTGTTATTCTAATGTTTTTTGAGTTTCCAATATTACCATTATTTCCGTGGTTAAAGATAGACATGAGTGAATTACCAGTGCTTATGGGAGCTTTTGCATTTGGGCCTATTGTAGGAATAATTGTGGAAGGATTAAAAATAGTATTGTTCTTCATAGTAAGAGGAACTCAAAGTTTTGGAGTAGGAGAAGTAGCTAATTTTATTATAGGAATTTCATTTGTTGTACCAGCATCAATTATTTATAATAGAAATAGGAATAAAAAGACTGCTATTATTGGGATGATGGTAGGTACATTATTTATGGAAGTGTTTGCAATAGTGGCAAATATATATTTCTTACTTCCTGCTTATGGGATGGCAATGGATTCAGCACAATTAATGAATTATGTTGTTGCAGGGTTATTACCTTTTAATGGAATAAAGGCTGTTTTAGTATCAATTGTGACATTTGTAGTATATAAGAGGGTATCTGAAACAATATTTAAAGCAGAAATGAAAACTAGAGAAACTAAAGAAATTAGTAGATAAAATTACATGAATTAAATTTAATATATGAATAAAAAATTAAGACTATTTTTAATAAATACAAAATTTATTAAAAATAGTCTTAATTTTTTTGGAGTTTATACGATAATAAAGCTATGATAAAAAAATATTACCGTATAATGCTAATATAAACAAATAATATACATGTTTTTATGAAATATAAGGATAAAAATACATTAGTTAGTATTATAAGAGAAGGGAAGCAAGTCGATGAATAGAAAAAAAATATTGAAAGTTGTAGTTGCAGCGTCTGCAATTGCAGGAGGAATAGGTTTATCTAGTAGTAATGTACATGCAACTGAAAATAATACTAATAAAAATAATGCAACAATAAATAATGTTACAAAAGGGAAAATCACTAATGTAAGCACTAATTTAAGAGTACGTTCAGATGCAGGAACTAATTATGAGATAATTGGTTACTTATATAATGGACAAGAAATTGAAGTAAATGCTGAAAAAGGTGATTGGTATAGAATATCTTTCAATGGGAGAGAAGGATATGTATCGAAAGATTATGTAGAATTAAATCAATCTACTACAAGTACTGTGACGGCAACAGATAAAAAAGGACAAGTTATAAATGTAACAAGTTATTTAAATATAAGACATTCTGCAAGTACTAGTTCAGCAGTTATTGGAACTTTAAAAAATGGTGATACATTTGAAATTATATCAAATAGTAATGGGTGGTATAATATTAAGTCACAAAATGCAGTGGGGTTTATAAAAAGTGATTATGTAAAAGAAATAGGAATTTCTACAACACCAGCAGCACAAACAACAAAGACTACTCAAAATGGAAAAGTAGTTAACATTTCTACTAATTTAAGAATTAGAACAAGCCCATCTACTACATCTTCAATTTTAGGATATTTATTAAATGGACAAGAAGTAAGCATAACAGCTGAAGAAGGAAATTGGTATGCAATTTCTTATAATAATACTAAAGGATATGTATCAAAAGAATATGTTCAAAAAGCAAGTGGGACATCTGCAAGTAATAATGCACCAGTAAATACTAGTTCACAAGAAGTTACTAAAAATCAAAAAGGTCAAGTAATAAATGTAACAAGCAGCTTAAATATAAGACAATCAACAAGTACAAGTTCTACAGTATTAGGAATATTAAGAAATGGAGAAACATTCGATATACTAGGAAAGAATGGAAGTTGGTATAACATTAAGACTGGAACTGTAACAGGATATGTTTCAGGAGACTATGTAAAAGAAGTATCAGGGTCAAGTAGCAATAATAGTGGTGGAAATGCTTCACAAGAAGTTGCTAAAAATCAAAAAGGTCAAGTAATAAATGTAACAAGCAGCTTAAATATAAGACAATCAACAAGTACAAGTTCTACAGTATTAGGAATATTAAGAAATGGAGAAACATTCGATATACTAGGAAAGAATGGAAGTTGGTATAACATTAAGACTGGAACTGCAACAGGATATGTTTCAGGGGACTATGTAAAAGAAGTATCAGGGTCAAGTAGTAATAATAGTGGTGGAAATGCTTCACAAGAAGTTGCTAAAAATCAAAAAGGACAGGTTATAAATGTTACCAGTAATTTAAGAGTAAGATCTCAAGCAAATACAAGTTCAACAGTTTTGGGATACTTGTTAAATGGACAAACTATTGATGTAACAGGAAAAATTGGTGAATGGATTAAGCTAAACTATAATGGACAAATAGGCTATGTAAGTGATCAATATATTAAATTTGTTGATGGAAATAGTAGTAATAATTCAGGAAATACAAACAGCACAGCGACGTTTAATTCTGTTTTAAGTGCTATGAAATCTCAACTTGGAAGTCCTTATGTTTGGGGAGGGGCAGGAGAAAATTTAACTACAACTCTGTTAAATACATTTAAGAGAAGTTTTCCTGATCAAGCAGCAGCTGGACATTATAATAGAGCTGCAAGCTATGCAAATCAAGGATACAGAGCATTTGATTGTTCAGGACTTATGCAATGGGGATTCAAGCAAGCTGGTATTTATATAGGAAGAACAACCTGGGATCAAATTACAAATGGAACTGAAGTATCAATTTCAGCATTAAAACCAGGAGATTTATTATTCTATTCAAGTTTGCAACATGTAGGCATGTATATAGGAAATGGACAGTGGATAGAAGCACCAAATAGTAGTTCAAATGTAAGAATAACAGATGTACCATGGAGCAAAGTTAGCAGGGCTAGAAGAATTTTAAATTAAATATAGTGATTTTAAGGTCTTATGGTAATAAAGTTTACTGTAAGATCTTTTTTATATAAAAATGAGTATATGTAAAAATAAAATTTTATGTTTATAGAAGCTATGAAAAGTTAGTAACATAGAATAAATTACTCTATTTTAAGAAAAAAATAACATAATTTACAAGTGAGTTAAGTAATATAATAATAAAGTAATAAGGTTACAGTTCATAGGAGGAGTTATGTATAGGGCATGCGTTATCGTAATAAGTGACAAGGGATATACAGGAGAAGAGGAAGATATAAAGGGAAAATCTATTGTTGAATATTTAGGGAAAAATAAATTTGATATATCTTCATATACAATTGTTCCAGAAGTTAAAGATATATTTAAACGTATTTTATCAAAATGTTGTGATGAATATAGGGTCGAATTAGTTGTTGTTGTTGATTCAAATAATTTAACAAAAGAAGTATATGGCGAGATAGACCAAGGAATATCAAATCTTAGAGCTGAACTAAATTTGAAAGACTATACAAACTTAGACTTGAAAGTAAAAGGAGAAACTTTAATTTTGAATTTAGAAAGTATAGAAGATATTCCAATAGATATTGTAGAGAAATTGATAGGACAAACAGTAATATAAGATTGTAGAAATTATTTTTCTACAATCTTTAATATTTTTGTTATAATGAAATTAATTAAAAGGGGGTAAATGTAATGATACGAAATGTTAAAGTAGAGGACTCAAAGGAAATTGTTGATATTTATAATTATTACATATTGAACACTTGTATAACTTTTGATATGAATGAACTAAGTTTGAAAGAGATGGAGGAAAAAATAAAAGCAAAGAGAAATAAAGAACCATGGATTGTTTACGAAGAAGAGAATAAAATTTTAGGATATGCATATGTAGGTGAATGGAGATCAAAAGCAGCTTTTAATTTTACTAAGGAAGTAACAATATATTTAAATCCTAAGAAAAAAGGAAGCGGAATTGGAACTAAACTTATGGAAGAATTAATAAAAATGTGTAAAGAGAGTGGAATTCGTACACTTATTTCAGTAATAACTGTACCAAATGATATAAGTTCATCTTTGCATGAAAAATTTGGATTTAATAAGGTAGCTTATTATGAAAAAGTTGGATTTAAACAAGAAAAATGGTTAGATGTGGAATCTTGGCAATTACATATATAATAGAAATAGCTGTCTCAAAATTGAGACAGCTATTTCTATTATAGTCTATTAACATTTGTGGCCATAGGACCTTTAGCTCCACTTTCAACATCAAAGGAAACATTTTCTCCTTCATGTAAATCCTTGTTGGGACCTTGGGCTTTTATCTGTGAATGATGTACGAAAACATCATCTCCATCATCTCCTGAGATAAAACCATAACCTTTTTCTGTATTAAACCATTTTACTGTACCTGTTCTACTTGTCATTTTAAATCTCTCCTTGTCTTAAGTATATATATAGTATCTGCAGAATAATAAATTTTAGTCTTATCATTTATAGAAAAAAGAAAATAATAAAAAAATTTATAAATTTAATTGAAATTAATTATCATTTGAGTTATAATATCATTAAGATAAAGAAAAATAAAGCATATATTCCAAGGGAAGTGATTTAATGCTAAATAAAGTATTAGAGATTATTAACAAAGAAAGCAATTTTTCTAGTAGATTTATTGCGAGACAACTTAATCTTCAAGAAACCATGGTTGATGATTTAAAAAATAAACTTATATCCATGGGATACATTGCAAAAATATCATGTGATATGTCTGCATGTGAAAAATGTTCTTGTGGATGTAGCAGTAAAAAACTTAATGATAAGGTAGATTACGAAATAACTAAAAAAGGTTATAATTTATTAAATAAAATAAGGAGGTAGCTATGAACACTTTAGATCAATTAAGCGTTGGAGAGAAAATGAAAGTTAAAAATATAGAAAAAGATAGTTTAGTAAGAAGAAAGTTACTAGATATGGGAATAACGCCTGGAGTAGAACTAGAGGTTACAGGAAAAGCTCCTTTTGGTGATCCTGTTGAAGTTTTTGTAAGAGGATATAAGCTTACATTAAGAAAGAATGAAGCTAAAGTAATATCTGGAGAATAGAGGTGATTACATGATATTACCAATGAATTTGGCAGATGAAGGAAAGGAAGTAGAAGTAAAGACAATTTCTATAAAGGAAGGACTCGGAAAGAGATTGGGAGAATTAGGAATTTCAGCAGGAAATAAAATTAAAATAGTAAAAAATGATGGAAGAAGTTTAATTATAGCTATAGAGGAAAGTAGATTTGCTTTAGATTTAGATATAGCTAAAAAAATAATGATATTAGTTTAATGTCTAATTGATAATAAATTTTAATATCAAGGGGGAGTAATATGAAGACAATAGCGTTAGCTGGAAACCCTAATTGTGGGAAAACAAGTTTGTTTAATATTTTAACAAAAGCCAGGCAACATGTAGGTAACTGGCCTGGTGTTACAGTGGAAAAAAAAGAAGGTATACTAAAGTATGAAGGTAATGAGTATACAATAGTAGATTTACCTGGAACTTATAGTTTAGGGGCATATTCAGAAGATGAAGTTGTTGCAAGAAACTATGTAGTTAATGAGAAACCAGATGTAGTTATAAATGTTATTGATGCTACCAATATAGAAAGAAATTTATATCTTACCATACAGTTATTAGAGATGGGAGCCAATGTTGTCGTTGCTTTAAATATGATGGATGAAGCAGAAAATAGACAAATTGAAATAAATATTAAGGAATTAAGCAAAAAATTAGGAATTCCGATAATTCCAACGGTTGCTTTAAAGTCAAAAGGAATTGATGAATTAATAAAAGTAAGTATAAGTAATGATATAAAATCTCCAAAAGTAACAATAGATTATGGTGAAGATATTAATAATGGAATACAGGTTTTAGCTAAAGCCATTGAACAAAATGCAAAAAATATAGAGTTAAATTCAGAATGGGCAGCATTAAAGTTACTTGAAAATGATGAGCATATTAAAAATCAGTTTAAAATTGAAGAAAATAAATTAATAAAGGAAAAGCTTGAATTATGTAATAAAGATATAGAAGAAAAAATTGGCTTTGAAGGAGAAATGGCTATAGTAAATGAAAGATATTCTTTTATATCAGATATTGTTTCAGATACTGTAGTTAGAAAAGAGAAGGGGAAAGAAACTATAACAGATAGGATAGATAAAGTTGTTACTAATAAGTATCTAGGTATACCTATTTTTGCAATTATTATGTTTATATTATATGAAGTTACATTTAAAATAGGAGCTGGACTTCAAGATATAGTAGATGGATTTATTAGTGGGCTTGGAGAAAGTGTATCTGGAGTGCTTTCAAGTGCTGAAGCTCCAGATTTGTTGGTGAATCTTGTTAAAGATGGTGTGTTTGGTGGAGTAGGAAATGTAATTGCATTCTTACCACTAATAATGGTAATGTATTTTTTAATTGGTTTATTGGAAGACAGTGGATATATGGCAAGAGCTGCATATGTTATGGATAGACTTATGAGAAGCTTAGGATTACATGGTAAAACCTTTGTATCTATGCTTGTAAGTACAGGATGTAATGTGCCAGGGATAATGTCTACCAGAACATTAGAAAATAAGAAAGATAGAATGATAGCAATATTAATTAATCCTTTTGTATCCTGTGGGGCAAGGTTACCTATATATGCTCTTTTTATAAGTGCATTTTTTCAGAAAAATCAAGGTGTAATTTTATTTGCTCTTTATATAATTGGAATAATAGTAGCTCTTATAATGGGAAAGATATTTAGCAAAACTTTATTTAAAGGAGAAACTTCATATTTTGTTATGGAACTTCCAAGTTATAAGTTACCATCTGTTAAAAATGTATTCATATTAATGTGGGATAAAGCTGGTGCTTTTTGTAAAAAGGCTGGAGTGATAATTCTACCAGTTATGATACTATTAACATTCTTATCAAACTTTCCAGCAGGAGTTGAAGCTAATAGTGAAAACTCATTGCTTGGAATAATAGGAGGAGTAATAGCACCTATATTTACGCTAGCAGGATTTGGAACATGGCAAGCCGGAGTATCATTATTAACAGGAATATTGGCTAAGGAATCTGTAGTAGCAACTATGGGATTAATATATGCTGGAGTTCAGGAAGGACCTGAATTAACAGTTGCAATTCAGAGTATATTTACACCATTATCAGCCATGTCATTTATGGTTATGTCTTTGTTGTATACGCCATGTTTAGTAGCATTAGGTGCAATTAAGAGAGAAACAAATTCTTGGAGATGGACAATTTTTGCAGCAACATATACTTTTGTAGTTGCTTGGATAGCGGCTGTAATTGTATATCAAGTAGGTTCATTACTAGGATTTGCTTAAACATAAAAAAGTTGAGAATGAATATTAATATAAATTAGGAGGAACAAAAAATGAAAATAGTTTATTGGTCAGGAACAGGAAATACTCAAAAGATGGCAAATTTAATTGCAGAAGGAATAATAGAAAAAGGAAAGGCAGCAGAATTAATTAATGTAAGTGATGCTAATCCAGATATTTTTAAAGATGAAGATATAGTGATTTTAGGATGTCCAGCAATGGGAGATGAAATTTTAGAAGAGGATGAATTTGAACCTTTTATAGAAGAGATATCTTCTAAAGTGTCAGGAAAGAAAGTTGCTTTATTTGGGTCTTATGGTTGGGGAGATGGTACATGGCTAAGAAATTTTGAAGAAAGAATGATTTCTTATGGCTGTCAATCTACTCTAGATTTACTAATGGTTGAAAATGAACCAGAAGGTTCATCAGAAGAGGAATGTAGAGAATTTGGAAGAAAAATAGCTAGTCTATAGTAGATCAGTTATGAAGTATTTGGATTTTTACAAAAAGTTAAATTCAATGAATGATAAGGAATATATAGAAAATTTCTTACTATTCAATATTTCTCAAGTTGTAGCTGGGATAAAACCAGCTTCAACTATAACATTAAAGAAGACTGGAGATAATACTTACTTAAAGTGGATAATTTATGGTAGAGATTTTGTACAAAACATTGACTTAGAATTTGTTGAATTGAGAGAAAATGAAGATGCTATAATAGTGATGCTTTATAATAAAGAGTCACTTTCAAAATATATATTTCAGGAAGAACAAAAAAGGTTCTTAATAAAACTAGGGTATACCTATGAAGAAGATATTTCTATATATGTTGAGACTTTAAAAGAAAGATATAATTTATATCATTGTCCACATGAATTAGGCTTATTTTTAGGAATACCTATTGAAGATGTTAAAGATTTTATGGAATGTACAAAGAAAAAATGTTTAATTTGTGGCTACTGGAAAGTTTATAATGATTGTAGCACAGCTCAAGAGATATTCAAAAAATATGATGAAGTAAAAGAATATACCTTAAGTAATATATTAAAAGGAAATAATTCGCGTGACCTTGCTTTTGATATAAAAAACTTTTTCTATTCTCCCTAAAAGTGCATCCATAGAGTTGATATAATAAACTTACAAAAAGAGCTGTATCAAGATAGAAATTAAAAATTTTATCTTAATACAGCTCTTTTTATGAAAAGAAAACAGGTAAACTTGTATCTTTATTAGCTTTAAAACAAAACTCTATTTGTTCTTTAGTTATCTTTCCAGTAGATAAGTCAGGAAGATTATCCAATGAAAAAAATTCACTAGCTTCAGTTTCAATATTTTCTTTAAATTCTCCATCTATTAAGTCACATAAAACAAATACCTTATATATGTCATAAGGGCAAACAGGATAATTATGTGTATTTCTATCATAGATAGCAATTATTCTTTGAGGTAAAACATTAACTCCAGCTTCTTCTTTTGATTCTTTAATTGTATTTTCTTTAATAGAAAGTCCAATTTCAGCCCAGCCTCCAGGAGGAGCCCACTTTCCATCTAAACTCTCTTTGATTAAAAGAATCTTATTATCTTTAATTATAATGCTACGAACATCAACCTTAGGTGTTTGATATCCTACTTCATTACAAAATAAATCATGAAGTTTTTTATTATCAATATCAGTATATTCATGCATTATTTCTACAGAAATATCTCTAATCTGTTGAAAACGTTCAATGTCATATTTATCTTTAGAATATTCAAGTCCAGCTTGAGCAATTGATTGAAGGCTTTTAGCCCAATTTAACCATTTTTGATTCATAAAGATCCTCTTTTCTAAATACTTTTTTACCTTTTCCACATAATAATAGCATCTTCTTTATTGTCTTGATAGTATTTTTTACGTATACCTTCTTCAACAAAACCAAATTTTTTATATAAATTTTTAGCAGGTGTATTGGAAGCTCTAACTTCTAGAGTTAATGAAGTACAACCCCAGTTTTTAGAATAATCAATTAAAGACTTAATTAGAGCACTACCAATTCCTTTTTCTCTAAATTCAGGATGCACTGCAATATTAGTTATATGCCCTTCATCAACGATTGTCCACACTCCAGCAAATCCAACTATTTTATCATTAGATTTAGCAACTAAATATTTGGCTAAAGGATTTGTTAACTCTTTTGAAAAAGAATCTAAGCTCCAAGACTCTTTTAAGCTTAATGAACTTATTTCAAGCACTTCATTTAAATCTTTCTTTCCCATTAAACTAAGCGTTACACTCATCCATTTTCAACCTTCTTTCTAATTCTCTTTCAGCTTGTGGTTTCTTTAAATAGATAGGAGCTGAATTTGGATCATCATAGGTTCCTTCTTTTAAAAGTTTTAGACCTAATTCACCTAGGGAAGAAGCTCGTATGATACTTAAATGATTAGGAGCAAAATGAGCTTTATCAAAATTTTCTTTTATGTATTCTTTATGCTTTAACAATCCATCTCCAGTAAAAATTACGTCTTCATCCTTTTCTTTTAAAAGAGAAAGTAAATCATCTAAATCCATAGGGGTAGGTTCTAGTATATTTTTAAGTGTATCATTATTATTTTTATAAAGTGCTGTATAAACATTCTCTCTTAGAGCATCCATAATAGGACATATTATACCTTTAAAAGGCAATACACTATAAGCTAGTGCATCTAATGAGGAAATGCTTATATATGGCTTATTATTACCAAGACTCATACCTTTAATAGTGGCCATTCCTATTCTTAAACCTGTGAATGAACCTGGTCCTTTTGATACAACAAATCCATCTATATCATCTACTGTTAAATTAGATTCATTTAAAATATTCTCTATTAAAGGGATAAGAAGAACTGAATGCTCTTTTTTATCATTTAATGTATATTCTCCAATTAAAGATTCATCATTTAGTAAAGCTACAGTAGCAACTTTAGAAGAAGAATCTAAACTTAAAACTATCATAATTTCAACTCCTTAATATAATCATACCTATCTCCATAACTAGTTAAGGTTATTTTTCTATAGTCTTCACCTTCAGCAAGATTTTTAGAAATATGTATATGAAGATATTCATTTGGAAGTATTTCTTCAATATAATTAGCCCATTCAATTATAGAAACAGCATCAGAAAAAATATAATCATCAAAACCAATTGCATAAATTTCATCAGGATCACTTACTCTATAAACATCAAAGTGATTTAATTTAATCCTTCCGCTTGAATATTCATTAACTATGTTAAATGTTGGACTAGTTATAGTATCATCTATGCCAAGTCCTTTAGCTATTCCTTTTGTTATATGTGTTTTACCTGTACCTAAGTCTCCTGTTAAACAAACAATATCACCAGAATTTAGTAGTGTACCTAATTGAAGGCCAATATGTATAGTTTCATCTATACTATTTACTTTAAATTCCATATGTAGCTCCCTTCAAAATTCTATTCTACTTATTATTTTATCCAATTTTCGATAAAAAGAAAGCGTTATAATGAAAAATATAACCAACTGTAAAATGATACTTGTATTTACATTTATGTAGGTGTAAAATATTATAGAATGTGTTAATGAATAAGAATACATTTTTTAAAATTAATTGGATATATTATAAAGGAATGTGAATTTTAGAAGCTGGAAATTATCCAGGGGGTGTAGAGTTGAAAAAGTTAACCTATGGAATGTTATTTATAACATTTATATTATTTTTGGGACTTGGAACCTTTTCAAATCCTATGATAGCAAATACTGTTGATACTACAGATGCAGAAAGGGATTTATATTTGAATATAATTACTTCCAATAAGCCACAATATGAGATGGTAAAATCAATTGTTGGGGACAAGCATAATGTGGAATATATGTTTACAAATGAGAAGGATTCAAAAGATTACATTTTTAATGATGAAACTATAAACAACATTTCAAATATGGATTTGTTTTTTTATAGTGGAAATGATTTTGAACCATGGAGTACAAAGTTAATAAATAAGTTAAATAAAAGTAATTTAGGTACAATAAATATTTCTAGAGGGATAAGAGTTATTCAAAATCAAGTGGATAATGTTAATAAAGAAAATATTTATTTTTATTCAGGACTAGAAGAATATAAAGTTGCTTTATATAATATAAAATCTGCAATTCAGGATAAAGATCCTAAAAATAGAGATCTTTATGAAGAAAATTATAATAAAGCATTGGAAGAGATAGATAAAAGAATAAATAAGATAAAAGAAAATAAAAAAGATTTAGCAGATTATAAATTTATTGAATTAGACAATAATTTAGATTATTTTTATAGAGGAATAGGAATATCTCCAATTAAAATATCAAATAATAAAACCATTGCCAGTGTAATTAGTGAAGATAAGTTAGATCCTGCTAAAGTTATTGTTTTAAAAGATAGAGAAACACCAATGACTGAAACAGGATATAAGGTTGCTAACTTAGACAGATATGATGGAAATTGTTCTGTTCAAGATTTAATCGAAAGAAATTATAAATCTTTTTACGATTTAATTGAAATAAAAGAGAACAAATAGTTGATTTTTGCATAAGAATAATATATAATCATACTTGTCCTAAAGGGGTATGGCTCAATTGGTAGAGTAGTGGTCTCCAAAACCATTGGTTGTGGGTTCAAGTCCTACTGCCCCTGCCACAAAGATCGTAAGCGAAATGCTTACGGTTTTTTTTAGTTTTAAGAACTATAATTTAACTCAAACTAAACTGAAATTTAATAAATTTAGAATATATTATTAAGTATAGGAAGAAGTTTAACTTTATATATATAAGAGATAAAGAAATTATTAAATATATATCTAATGTGAAAATGAACTTATAATTGAACTATATTGTGAGGGGATGGTTTTCCTATGAAAAGTTTGACCTATGGTGAAGTTAATTTTGATTGTATGTTTGAGTTAATTAGAAAGTATGTTAATGAAAAACCAGAATATGAATATAAAATTTCTGTTGGTACTGATTCTCAAAATTTTGATTTAACTAAAGTGGTAATTGTTGTAGCTATTAATAGAGTTGGAAAAGGTGGAATATTTTTTTATGATGTGAAAAGAGTGAAAAAGATTACTAATATACATCAGAAAATTTTTTGTGAAACAGATCTAAGTCTTAATTTAGCTACAAAAATCTCAGAAAAATTTCATAAAGAACACTTTGATTACAATATAGACATACATGTAGATGCTGGTGAACGTGGAGATTCTTCAAAGCTTATACCTGAAATAACAGCATGGATAAATTCCTTAGGGTTTGATTGTAAAACAAAACCTTATTCATATGTAGCATCAAGTATAGCAAATAGGTATTCAAAATAGAAGTGAATTATAGAAAGTTATATACGCTTAATAATGGGAATGGTGAATAAGAGAGTATTACATCAATATAGTAAAATAAGTATATGGATATTTTTTAAAATTATGATATAATACTAGTAGAAATAAAAATAGAGTGTTGATTATATTCTTATATAGATATATGTAGTTGTTTTTGCATCTACAAAGATTATGCAACTGGCGGCAATGGAATTAACCATAGGGAGCATAGTTTATAAAATTATCGACCGTCTGGGTAAAATTGTATTTATCCAGGCGGTTTTAATTTTAATAAGATAAAAATGGTCTTCGTGGTTATATCTGGACAAAGTTTAAGGATAATTAAATCAAAAATCATAACACTCAATAATATTTACAAGCATTGGTTTTTTACAGACTGTTTTACCTTAAAAAAAAGTTATGGAATAATTCGGTTTATGATTCGAATCACATTCTATTAAGTTTAAAGAAATTATAATGTAGTCATAAGGTAAATAAAAGTAGTAGAATTCCTAAAAATCAAGATAATTAGCAGGGAGGAAAATGTATGTTTAAAGAATGGGATGGATTCAAAGAGGGAACTTGGCAAGAAGGAATAGACGTAAGAAACTTTATTCAAAAGAATTACAAATTATATGAAGGTGATGGAAGCTTCTTAGAAGGTAAAACTGAAAAGACAAATAAGGTATGGGAAAAAGCATATGACTTAATTGTTGAAGAAGTTAAAAAAGGAATAATAGATGTTGCTACTGATAGAGTATCTGGAATAGATAATTATGATCCTGGATATATAGATAAAGAAAATGAAGTTATAGTAGGCCTTCAAACAGATGCACCACTTAAAAGAATTGTAAACCCATTTGGTGGAATGAGAATGGTTCAAAGTTCATTAAAGGAATATGGATATGAACTAGATCCAGAAATAGAAAAGCATTTTTCACAATATAGAAAAACTCATAATGAAGGTGTATTTGATGCTTACACAAATGAAATAAGAGCAGCAAGAAGTGCAGGACTTTTAACAGGACTACCAGATGCTTATGGAAGAGGAAGAATAATAGGGGACTACAGAAGAGTAGCATTATATGGAATAGACTATCTTATAGAAGAAAAGAAAAGAGACCTTGATAATCTTAGTGGGGACATGCTTGACGAACTTATGAGAAAAAGAGAAGAAGTATCTATGCAAATTAGAGCTTTAGGTGAAATCAAGTCAATGGCATCTAAATATGGAGTTGATATATCTAAGCCAGCATCAAATGCAAGAGAAGCGGCTCAAAGCCTATATTTTGGATACCTAGCAGGAATAAAAGAAAATAATGGAGCAGCTACTTCTTTTGGAAGAACTTCAACATTTTTAGATATATACATAGAAAGAGATTTAGAAGCAGGTCTAATTACAGAAAAAGAAGCACAAGAAATTATAGACCAACTTATAATCAAGCTAAGATTAGTTAGACATTTAAGAACACCAGAATACAACGAATTATTTGGAGGAGATCCAACTTGGGTAACAGAATCAATTGGTGGTGTAGGTATAAATGGTAAGTCACTTGTTACAAAGAACTCCTTTAGATATCTTCATACATTAATGAATCTTGGAACTTCAGCAGAACCAAACTTAACAGTATTATGGTCAGATAAGCTACCAGAAAACTTTAAGAAATACTGTGCAGAAATTTCAATAAAGACAGATTCAATTCAATATGAAAATGATGAAGTTATGAGACCAATATACGGAGATGACTATGCTATAGCTTGTTGTGTATCAGCTATGAAGGTTGGTAAGCAAATGCAATTCTTTGGAGCTAGATGTAATATAGCTAAATCATTATTATACGCTGTTAATGGTGGAGTAGACGAATTAAAAGGAAAGAAAGTAGTTCCAGGAATAGAAAAGCTAGATGGAGAAATTCTTGACTTTAAAAAGGTAAAGGAAAATTACTTCAAGGTTCTAGAATATGTTGCAAAAGTATATGTAGATACAATGAATATAATCCACTTTATGCATGATAAATATGCTTATGAAGCAGGTCAAATGGCACTTCATGATACAGCAGTTGAAAGATTAATGGCATTTGGTATAGCAGGACTTTCTGTTGCAATAGATTCATTATCTGCAATTAAGTATGCAAAGGTTAGACCAATTAGAAATGAAGAAGGAATAACAGTAGACTTCGAAGTAGAAGGAGAATATCCTAAGTACGGAAATGATGATGATAGAGCAGATGATTTAGGAGTAGAATTAGTTACTAAGTTCTCAAATGAGCTTAAGAAACATCCTTTATATAGAGATGCAAAACATACATTATCAGTATTAACTATTACTTCAAATGTAATGTATGGTAAGAAGACTGGAACAACTCCAGATGGAAGAAAGAAAGGCGAACCACTTGCACCAGGAGCAAATCCAATGCATGGTAGAGACGCAGAAGGAGCTTTAGCATCACTAAACTCAGTAGCTAAAATACCATACAACGAAATTTGCCAAGATGGAGTTTCAAACACTTTCTCAATAGTTCCAAATGCACTTGGAAAAGACGAAGATCAAAGAATTAGCAATTTAGTTGCTATCTTAGATGGATACTTTGTTCAAGGCTCACATCACTTGAATGTTAATGTTCTTAACAGACAAACTTTAATAGATGCAATGGAGAACCCAGAAGAGTATCCAACACTTACTATAAGAGTATCTGGATATGCTGTTAACTTTAGTAGATTATCTAGGGAACAACAGTTGGAAGTTATTAGTAGAACATTCCATGAGAGTATTTAATTAAATTAGGGGAGGGGAGGTTACACCTCGCCTCCACCATAAGACCCACGAAAATCTGGAATTCGGATTTTCGTGGGTCTTTTACTTTAGAAAGATAAATTCATCAATTATCAGAATATATTAGATGAGATGGATTAAAGTAATATAGATGAACCGCCTTTTTTTCATTCTAAAAATGTGGTGTAACTATGAGACTTAAAGAATACAAAGGGGTATACGGAAAAAATTATAAGCTATAATAAGAAAATTATAGGAAAACCCTTTATAATTTTGCAAAAGCAATATATAATAAGTAACGTCGAAAAAATGCAACATAATTCATATATTGTAATAATTGAGAAGAAAATCTGCATTGTCTAATATTAAATTTGTTGTTAGAGAGAAGAGGAGAATGAAATATGAAATATATTATTGGAATTATTGGATTAGTTATTGTTTTAGTACTTGCATGGGTTGGAAGTAGCGATAAGAAAAATATAAAGTACAAGCCTATAATAACAATGCTTGTTTTACAATTCATACTTGGCTTTGTTATATTAAATACTGAAATAGGAAATTTTTTAGTAGGTGGTATAGTAAATGGGTTCCAAGTAATACTTAATTGTGCTGGAGAAGGAGTCAATTTTGTATTTGGTGGATTAGTTAATGATAATCAGAATACATTTTTTATTAGTGTTCTTTTACCAATAATCTTTATTTCTGCTTTAATTGGTATTTTACAATACATAAAAATACTTCCTATTATAGTGAAATATATAGGAAAAGCTTTAAGTAAAGTTAATGGAATGGGAGAATTAGAATCTTATAATGCAGTAGCATCAGCTATTCTTGGACAATCTGAAGTATTTATTTCAGTAAAAAAACAACTTGGTTTATTACCTAAACATAGATTGTATACTCTTTGTGCATCTGCTATGTCAACAGTATCTATGTCTGTAGTGGGCTCTTATATGGTTCTTTTACAACCTAGATATGTTGTAGCGGCACTTGTTTTAAATTTATTTGGTGGATTTATTATAACATCAGTTATAAATCCGTATACTGTAACAGAAGAAGAAGATATTTTAGTAGTTCATGAAAAATCACAACAAACATTTTTTGAAGTTCTTAGTGAATATATTATGGATGGATTTAAAGTTGCGATTACAGTTGGTGCTATGTTAGTAGGATTTGTGGCAATAATCACCATGATTAATACAGTATTTAAGATGATTTTTGGAATAGGTTTTCAAGATATGCTTGGTTATGTATTTTCTCCATTTGCATTTTTTATGGGTATACCTTTAAATGAAGCAATAAAAGCTGCAAGTGTAATGGCGACTAAATTAGTATCAAATGAATTTGTTGCAATGAATTTATTAGCAAACGGGAGCATACAGTTATCAACAAGAGCAACAGCTATTGTTTCTACATTCTTAGTCTCTTTTGCAAACTTCTCGTCAATTGGAATTATTTCTGGAGCAGTAAAAGCACTTAATGAAGATCAAGCAAATGTAGTTGCACGTTTTGGACTGAAATTGTTATATGGTGCAACATTAGTAAGTCTTTTAACAGGAACAATTGTTGGGTTGATTATTTAAGGCATATTTAAAATCAATTGTATAAAGAAGTTGTTAAGATAAACAAGACAAGCATTTTGTAAATAGAAGAACCCTATATGGTAGAATTCTTTTATTTAAAGGTAACGTCTCGCCTTCACCATAAAATCCACGATCATTTGTATGTGGCTTGAGTAGCTGCTTACAGGTGGTCGTGTTTTTTTATTGTTATGGGTAGCTCCACTTATCATGAATTTTAATTAGATGATAATGCAACAAGATATATAAGAAAAGCTAATATGTATTTTATATTTCAACCTAATATTGGTAAAAAAATTACTATAAGGTTAGTAAAATTTAGTGCGAAAATATAATAGTGAATATTATAAAATCAATTATATCCATTATATTCACTAAAATATAATATTAGGAGGAATTTTATAATTTAACTTATGAAGAATTTAATTGAATATTCAACAATAAAACTAACGTCTGCTGATGATAAAATAGTAACTACTGGAATAGTTAAAAAATTTCAAAAAGATATGCTAAGTATATATGCTAATGAAGAAATTAAATTAAAAATTGATGAAGAAGTTTTAATAAATACAATTAATAAAGATAAGGGGATTTTTATATATAGTGGTGTTATATCTGATATATTAGAAAATATGATAGTAGTTAAAAATGTAACATTTCTCTTTAATCAAGAAAGACGAAATAAAAATAGAATTATTGTAAAGATACACTTAGAGGTAAGTAAAATAGTTGATGTCTCTGAAAAAGTAATTGAATTAAATAAACCTATTTTTATGACATGTAGAAATCTAAGTATTAAAGGAATACTATTAGAATGTGCTTTAGATATTCCTGAAGATATTAATTTTTTTATTGAATTACCTATAGAAGATGAAAAAATATATATACAAGCTATTACTAAAAGAAAATATAAAAAAGATAATTTATATTATTATGGATGTGAATTTATGATAAAAGATACAGCTCAAAATTACTTGTTAGAAAAATTTATACTTAAAAATTTTAACAACAAGTTTTTTAAATATTATAGTAAACAATTTTAATCCATATATAAGTTTATCACCAGAACAAAAAAACATGCATTAGAAGTTGTTATGAAATAAGCAGTGATTAAGTGTGGAAATGTCTACATGGATGAAATAGCTAATGATAGAGTTGCTGAAAATGGGGCAGATTATTTAGTATAGAAAGTTAGGTGAAAAGGAATATGGCAGATATTAAATTTGAAATAGAAAAAGAACTAGGAAAAATATCAGAATCAGCAAAAGGCTGGACTAAAGAATTAAATCTAATAAGCTGGAATGGAAAAGAAGCTAAGTATGATTTAAGGGATTGGGCACCTGAACATGAGAAGATGGGAAAAGGTGTTACTTTAAGTGTTGATGAGTTAAAACAACTAAAAGAATTATTGAATAAACTAGATTTATAATTTAGGGTAAAAGCCACTGATAGCAGTAAAATCAGTGGCTTTTAACTATCCTAAATTTAATTCAATATTTTGAAAAGAAAAAGTTATTACTTATGTTGAGAGAAAATTATATTTCTACTATGGTATTATTAAATCTAGAATATAATTGTAATTTGTACTAATAAAAATATAGTGGTAAGTACTTAAGGAGGCAAAGGATATGAAAATCAAATTGTTATACCCATCAGATTTTTTTGATATTAAAAGTGTAGATGCTGATTATGAGGAAGAATATGAAATAGCAAGTAAGTTTCCGGAGTTTGAAGTTATCTTATATAATTATGAAGAGTTTGTTTCAAGTGGAAATCTAAAATGTTATCCTAATAATTTAGATGAAGGAATATGTATTTATCGTGGATGGATGTTAAAACCTGATAAATATAAAGAGCTATATGAAAGACTTAAGATTAAGGGTATAAGTTTAATTAATGATGCGGATAAGTATAATAATTGTCATCTATTTCCTAGTACTTATGATAATATAAAAGGCTATACGCCTAAAACAAAATGGTATGAAGATTATAAAGAGATTGATTGGAATGATATCAACATTGAGTTTGAAAGATTTATGATAAAAGATTATGTTAAATCTGTTAAAGGATCTAAATTTCCACGTTATTTTGAAACACCAGTAAGAAAAGATGTAATGGATAGTTATATAGAGGAATTTATTAATTTACGAGGTGCACTTTTTACAGAAGGAATAGTAATTAAAGAGTTTGTAGATTTTAAAAAATATGGAGAAAGAACAAATGAATATAGAGCCTTTTATTTAAATGGAAAGTTAGTTACTGTTAGTAAAAATTCTAGTCAGCCAGATAAGTGTCCAGTAGTTCCAATTGAATTTGTAGAAAAGTTCAATTGTTTAGATAGTAATTTTTACACTGTAGATTTTGCAGAATTAGAAAATGGAGATTGGATAGTAGTTGAAACAGGAGATGGACAAGTATCAGGATTATCTCCCAATCAGTATATATTTAAATTTTATGATGAGATAAGAGCTATTATTAAAGAATCGAAATGAAGTTTGTTAAATATATGGTAGAAAAATTGACAAGAAAAGAACTAGTAAGTTTAGTAAGTAGAATAGTTGAATGTGAAGGAACAGAAGAAGAGATTGAAGAAATGATAAAAATTGTGAAAAGAAATGTTCCACATCCAGAAGTAAGTAATCTAATATACTGGAACGAAGAAGACTTTACTTCAGAGCAAATAGTAAATATAGCACTAGCTTATAAACCGATACAACTTTAGTAAGCTAAAATGATAATGCATTTATAAATAAATAAATTTATTTAGAAGGATGTAGTTATGAAATACAATTTTGAATTTAGTGAAATAAATTTTAATAGTGGACAAAAAGATTTAGTAATAATTTTAGAGAAGGAAGTAGAATTAGTTGCAACTTTTTTAATGTCAGATGTTCAAGGATATCCAGATTATGCAATGGAAGCATTAGAGTCTGTATTAAATGGGCAAAGTGAATATGAAGAACTAAATGGGAATGTATGTGGATTAGAGATAAGAAAAGAAAAAACTACAGTTTATGATAATTTAGCGGAAGATGGAATGGGAAATTGGTGTGAAATTGAAACTAGAGAACTAAAAGAATTAGTAGATATATGGACAACTAAATTAGCTGAGTTTAGAAAGCAAAATCATTATGGATAATATATCATTTAAAGATATTGAGTTAGATATATAAGGTGAAATTAAATGAATTTGAAATATGAAATTAGAGAGATAATATATAATGGTAAAAAAGATGATATAGTATTTGAATTCGAAAAAAAGTATGAGATTCTATCAACGTTTTTGTCAGCTGATGTTCAACCGTTTAGCACATATATTTTTGAAGCTATAGATAATGTATTAAGTGGTATGAGTGAATATGAAGAGATAAACGGTAATATATGTGGTGTAGAAATTCATAGGGATAAAACACAGATATATGATAATTTGGCGGAGGATGGAATGGAAAACTGGTGTGAAATTCAAACTGCTGAATTAAGAGAACTAATTGAGATATGGTGCAATGAGTATAAAAAGTTTAAAGAGGACAGTCAATAAACTAGCAAATATAGATCTTTTGGTAGTAGTATTATTAATAAAGAATCAATTTAAGACTGGCACGGAGGAAGTTATAGAAGTAGTTTAGTAGGTGAACCTGTAATTAACAATTAAGGTGGCTTAAAGAATCTAATAAATACATATGTGGAAATAGAAAGAGAACGAGAAGATTTAGATGATATTATATATGGAGATGATTAAAAATATAAAAAATGAATGATACATTTATTTTAAGAGAAAATGAAAATAAATTTTATCCTGTAAGTGAGGATGAAATAAAGGAAGTTGAAGACTCAATAAAACTAGAAATTCCAAAGGAGCTAAAGAAATTTTACAAAGAATTTGGATATGGATTTATTAGTGGAACAGAAGGCAATATAAATCGTATTATGGATCCGTATTCTATTAGAGATTTTAGATTAAGAAAGAACGATTTTGAATATTACCCTGATATTGAAATATATGATGAGTTTGAAGAAGGAAAAATAATATTCTTTGAAGGAAATGAAACAACATTATTATCCATAGAGATAAGTAATGATGATACAAGTAATGTTTATTATTATGATACAAAGATAGCGAGTTCATTAAAAGAGTTTTTGATTAATTTGCAAAAAGATGATAATTACTATATTGATTTATTGGACTAATTATTTTTAAAAGCTTAGCCATTTTAAGGGGGGCTAAATAGGGATATTGACTAAAATCAAGTCAAAGATATCGAACTCCAAGTGTATTACAAAATCAAGAAACAGGACATCCACTTTTTATAGTAATTAAAAATGATGATAACTAGTATTATACTAAAATTAATAAGGTAAAAAAGATTTGTATAAAGCCAACTTTAATAGGAAAAGAGTTGGCTTTATATTTCTATTAAAGATGAAAAAAAGGATGTATTATTATATAACATAGATATTAATAAATGTATACATGAATTGCAACAAGAATCAAAGGAACTAATAGAGGAAGAGTTACCTATGTATGTTAAAGAAAATGAAAGAATAGATAAATTAGTAAAAGAAAGCTTAAGTTTAGTAGAGTCTATGAAATTATTTACTACCAAACAGAAAAATGTAGAAGGAATTGTGGAATATTATGATTTTGAAAAGTGTAAAGAATTTGCATATGATTCTGATGAATACTTGATTGAAAATGAGTATTTTACTTGGCAAGACATAAAGGATCTTCAAATGGCTAATGTTAAAGAAGAAGTATACAAATATGAAGATTACAAAAGCATAAATGAGAAATTAAGGGAGATAGGAATAAAAGATATAAGTGAAATAATATTGAGCAATGAGTGTGAGGAAATATTGGATGATGTATATAGTGATTTAGTTAATTGTATAAAGACTAGAGCTATAGCAAGGCAAAGTAATTTCCTATTTGAGAAAATTTTTGAGGTCTACTTATCAGGGGGATGGCCATGTGGTTGGGAAGGTAATTTTCCAAATGGAAAAATGAAAGTATTCTATGTGAAAGAATAGAGGTGAGAATTTTGGAAAACTTCACAAAAAGTGTTAATAATGATGGAAAGGTTGCTATGAGTTTAGCAATAGCTGAAAAGATATTTGAAATTATTGAAATAAGTGATGAAGGTTATGAATTAGGTAGAAGCGCATTAGATGATTGTTGGAGATGGCTTGAGAGTAAAGAAATCGAAGCCAATGATTTATGTGACTATGTAGACCATCCAGATGGTGAAACAGATATATCAGAATTTTGTTATACAGCTGTAGGAAAAGAGCAAATATGTGCATGGGGTGTAATCCTTTATGCAGTATCTTATGTGTCTTGGCGAGCTTATAAAGAAGATGGATATCCTCCTGAATCGTTAGACAATACTAATGACAATTTATTAGCAACAATGATTGAAACAGCACTTGAAACTGGAATGTTTGAAATAGAAAGTATAAATGCTGTTAAGGAATATCTATTGAAGAATTATCCAGCCACTGATGATTCGTCACATAAAGCAATAATAAAACAAGATATAATTTAAATGTTATAGATTAAGTAATTAAAATTAAATAACATAAATATAGAGTCAGCTATTATGTAAAGTGTAGCTGGCTTTCTGTATATAACAGGAGTTGGACCGAAGCAGGATTTAAGGACTATGATATTGCAAATCTAAATAGGGCAATAAAATCCTGCAGGTGTGTGTACAACATGTTTAAGCGGTTTAGGGAATCCAGCAAGAAATGTTGGTGTTATAAGGCAATTAAGTTTGAGATATACAAATCTTATTATAGATGTTACATTAAGTATTGATGAGTTAAAACAATTGAAAGAATTATTGAATAAACTAGATTTGTAATTAGGATTAAAAGCCACTGATAGGAGTAAAATCAGTGGTTTTGACTGACTTATCATTTTTAGATAAGAAGAAGTAGTGCCAGATGTTTAATAAGATTTGAGTATTGATGAAATAGGAAAAACTATAGCAGGGATTAATGAGTTTAGTAAGGCTAAATATTAATACTAGAATTTCATGTGGAGTTATAATACGGAAAGTATGGAAGAATAGCTAAAGAAATAGAAAGGATAAGGGAAAAGAAACAAAGAGTTCAGCAAGCAAAGCTTGATGATACTATAAATAAAAATAGATCAGAACAGATAGCAGAGATTATTAAAAAACAGGAATTAGTAAAGGGATTTGATGAGGAGTTGTTTAGAGAAGTGATTGAGAGGGTAACGGTGATTTCTATAGTTAAGGTAGAATTTAGGGTTAAGTCAGGATTGAATATTGACGAAATAATATAGGAGGAATAATGGAATTGTGTTAAAAAAAGTAGTAAGATAATGGTAGACAACTTTAAATAGTAGAGTAGGCTACTGTTATTTTTTACATGATGATCATCTGGCATAATGTACATAATATGTTATGTTAACAAGAAAATAAATTATAACTATAAAAAATATATTTTGCATAAAAAAATTTTGTGATATCAATCGAATTAATCATAAAAAGAGTTTTGTATAATTGAGAATGAGCATATATGGAGGATCTAATCTGAATATAGAAACAATAATGAACTAATATATGATGTGAAAAAATATATTTAAGAAAACATTAGGAATCATAAAGTGTTTAAATTTAGTAGATATACCGTATTGCATGAAATTTTATTACAGCTTTCAGTTTAGAAGTTAAGATAGATGTCCAAAGGTATAGTTGTGTGGTCAGGCTTTTTGAAGACTATAGGATATATGTTAGAAATTTATATTTGTGTGAGAGGAAGATACATATATGGCTAAGGAAAATGCAATCTTAGAAGAGAAAGAAGAATACAGTGAGGATTCATTTGATTTTGATGATTTGGAAGAAAGATTGCAAAGTCAATTAGACTTACAATTGTCTGAGTTAGATTTTCTTGAAACGGAAAAGGGGAAAATTGGAAACCTAGATAATTTAGGAGAAGCAATTAAAAATGTTGTCTGGGAACAGTTTATTAATCAGATAGCCGTTACTGCTGACGAAGATTTTATCAAAGAAAATAATGGACTAAAATTGGATTTGCGAGATGAATCACATATTCAAACAACAGAGAATTTTGAAAATGGTAAAATTGCAACACATAACACTAAAATTTATTACCAAAAGCGATACGACGATTGGCAAGATAATTTCCAAAGAGATGATGATGGCAATATTAGTGTAAAAGATAAATACAAAACTGGCGACTATCAAAAAGTATTAAAAGAGAAAGCTCGTAAATCCTTTGATAAAGGCAGAGCTATGGGGTCGGCAGCCGTCAATAAGGATCATACTGTGTCAGCTGCGGAAATTATCAGGGATCCTAAAGCGAATGCCCATCTTGAAAAACAAGAACAAATTGATTTTGCAAATAGTGATAAAAACCTTAAGGACATGGATGCTTCAGCCAACAAATCAAAAGGTGACAGAAAAATGAATGATTGGTTGGATAGCGAGCGGAGCGGTGAAAAACCTGCTGATAGGTTTAACATTAATGAAGAAGAATTAAGGGAGAGAGATAAAGTTGCTCGTGAGGAATATGAAAAATTAAAAGAAGAAGGAAAGAAAAAATCTATAGAAGCTGGCAAGCAATCTCAAAAAGAAGAAGCTTTTCGAATTACCGGTAAAGCTCTAAGAGCTGTGATTATGCAGCTCCTTGCAGATTTGGTAAAGGAAATAATTGCAAAGCTTGTGAAGTGGTTCAAGTCAGCACAAAGAAATTTAGCGTCTTTATTGTCCAGTATTAAAGATGCAATAAGTTCATTTGTAGGAAAGATGAAAACTCATCTAATTAATGCTGGTAGTACAGTGCTTACAACAATTGCAACATCAATAATTGGTCCGGTTGTAGGTACTATAAAAAAAGTATGGACATTATTGAAACAAGGCTGGAAATCTCTAAAAGAAGCTGTTAATTATATCAAAAGTCCAGAAAATAAAGGAAAGCCGATTGACCAATTGCTTCTTGAAACCGGAAAAATTGTAATGGCGGGATTAAGTGCTGCTGGAGCTATTGTACTAGGTGAAGTTATTGAAAAAGGGTTAATGACAATACCTATTCTTGCAGTAGATATCCCTTTGATTGGTAGCTTAGCTAATATATTAGGGATTTTTATGGGTGCAGTAGTAGCAGGAATCATTGGAGCTATTGCTATTAACCTGATTGAAAAAGCAATCGAAAAGCAGCATAAAGCGGAAATAGTTAGTGAACAGGTAGACAAAGGAAACGAGATATTGGTTGTCCAGCGTGAGATTCGTCATTTGAATGAAGAAAAACTCGCACATAACAAAGAACAGGTTGCATCAACTATTAAAGAAAGACATGCGGAGGCTGCAAATTATATTAAAGAATCAATGGATAGTATTTTCGATGATGAGGTTGAACAGAATAGTAATCAAGATAAATTTGATGAAATGAACTCACTCTTAGACGAATTACTAGAATAAGTTTACACACAAGGAGAGACGCATATGAAGAAAAAATCGTTATTTGGAATAATAGGTTGTGGATTGCTGATAGGTGCTACGATATATTTGGTGATTAAGTCTGTTAATAAAGATTCAGTTAATAAGCATAATGAAGAGTTGTTAAACGAAAAAGATTCAATGGATATTTCGCCAGAACATATAACAGAAGACAATGCAGTTGATTTGGATGAAATAAAAATGCAATCAGCTAATTCTATGTATGATAGGCATAAAGCAGCAGCACAAGTTGTAAAAGAGTCTATGGAAAAAATAAATGAAAATCCGGACTTGCCTAGCGAGCATGAAGAAGAATTTTATAGTATGCTTGAAGAACTAGATATGTTATCAGAATAGAGGTAGAAAATGGGAGAGCTAAGCATAAAAACGCATGATTTTGAATCATCTAAAAACCAATTAAAAGTATTTTCAGAACAAACTCCGACAGATTTAGAATTACACAAGGTAGATATTAGGGGAGGTTTTTTGGGCTTAGGAGACCATAAAGTTACTGGATACGAATTGAATAGTTTAACAACTCAAATTCAAGACTATTTAATTGATTTTAATTCGTTACATACAAAATTTTTAAAAGAATTCGGACAGGTCTATAATGCTCTGGAAGCGTTAGATAAGGACTATATCCAGGCTATACTTATAGCAATTAAGGCGGCAGAAAAAGCAAACAATGAAGTAAAGGTTGCCCAAAGCGACATAACTAAGACTATAGAACTTCAGAAGAAGATAATTACTGTATTAAAGCAGTTTAAGGAGAAGGTTGAAAGCTATAAACACCTTGAGGACATCGATAAGATGTGGAGTGATTCACAAAGATTACAGAAAGATATAAAAACTATTTCTAGTAATGTTGATGCTGCAACAGTATCTATAAAAGGTAATACACAGGAACTAAAATCACTGAATAAATTTAAAGAGCAGATTGAAAAAATAAAGCACATAAAAAATATAGATGAACTTTGGAATGATTCGCAATATTTGAAAAAAGAAATTTTATCGATAGATGATAAAATAGATAATATTATTGTGTCATTAGAAAATCAATTGCAAACACTGGATACTTTAACTCGGTTTAAAGAAAAGATTGAAAGCTATGAACATCTTGGAGACGTAGATAAGTTATGGGATGCTTCTCTTAAAATCCGAGAGGAAATTTCGTCAATAAATAATGATATAAAAAACATCAATGCATCAGCCAAGAACCAGATTCAGGCAATTGAAACATTAAACCAATTTAAGACTACACTCGAAGAATGTGAGCATTTAAAAGATATAGATATGTTGTGGAATCAATCTGAAAGTTTCAGGAAAGAAATTTCAGGTATTAATAAAAAACTGGATGACACAGTTATTTCTATTGAGAGTCAAGCACAATCGATAGGTTCGTTGAAGCAATTTAAGGATAGATTAGATGGATATGAGCATCTTGGTGATATTGATGAAACATGGAACAAATTCAATGATTTTGAAGTGTATATTACATCGACAAAAGATATTGTTAATACACATGAAGAACAAATATATGTTTTGAAAAACTGTTTGCAAGAAATGCAAAAACAAAATGATGAAAGAAGTCAAATGTTCTCTAAAAAGTTAAAAATTTCATATGCATTAGCTGGCAGTTCGATTGGTATTGCAATTATAGAGTTTGTTTTGCTTATGTTGAGGATAATATAATGGATAAATATAAAAATAATTTATTGAATTATTCTTCAAAATTAGATGCACTAGTGGATGGCTGTGGTGAGATTACAAAATATGCAACAGCCATTGTAGAAGAGAACAGTCAGGAGTCTACTATCACATTACTTAGAAAAATCTCAAATTTGGTAAATTCAAATAAATATCCAATAGAAATAAAGAAAATGGCCAATGTCATAAAGGAAAGTTTGATAGAGTATTATGGCTATTTGAGAGTATTGGATATCTGTAATCAGGATAAATTAGAAGAAGATTTAAGAACTTTGCCAGAATTACTAAATGACTTAAATGAGTTAATTGGTTTGAAAAATGTCAAAGAAAAGATAAACGATTTGATAATTCTCCAAAAGGTACAAAAAATGCGCAGAGATAAGAACTTACATACCACAAAAAGCACCTTGCATTTAGCTTTTACAGGAAACCCGGGAACAGGAAAAACTACCGTTGCCAGAATAGTGGGACGAATATATAAACAAATTGGATTATTATCGATAGGAAATTTTGTTGAAGTGTCTAGAACCGATTTGATAGCAGGCTATCAAGGGCAAACGGCATTAAAAGTAAAAAAAGTTATCGAAAAGGCTAAAGGAGGAGTATTGTTTATAGATGAGGCATACAGTATAACCGAGAATGACCACAGTGATTCCTATGGACGTGAATGTTTAACTGAATTGACCAAGGCATTAGAAGATTATAGAGATGATTTAGTTGTTATTGTTGCTGGTTATACAGAGCCTATGAATAAGTTTTTCGATTCTAATCTCGGACTCAAGTCTCGTTTTAATACATTTATTGAGTTTGAGGATTATAAAGCTGAAGAATTAGAAGAAATACTAATTACAATGTGTAGGAATAACGACTATGCGTTAAGCGAGAAATTAAAAATAAATATTAGAAGTTTTTTAGAAAAACAAGTTACTAATAAAGATGAAAATTTCGCAAACGGACGAATGGTAAGAAATATTTATGATGATTTAGTAATGAATCATGCAAGAAGAGTTGTAGATATTGAAAATGTAAGCCGTGAAGAATTATCAATAATAACTGATAGAGATTTCATTCTTTAGTTATAGATAAATATAAAAGATTAATTGTAGATTTATCTATAACTAAAGAACAATTTGATAATGAGAAATACATTTGGGAAAGAATTGGTAATACGTCGGAAAACGATAGGAGAAAACTGAAATCTGTTCTTTTATGTTTATATTTAGAAGATGGGCCATTAAATCTAACTAATGATAAATATGGTGTTATTGAAAAATATTTAGAAGAAGTAGAGATAAGGGTAGTATAAGAAGAAACCTACAAGAGCTGGGGGACTTAGGTTTGATTAAGTTCTTAGGTAATGGCAAATATAAAAAATTATAGATTACAAATGAATAAAAAATGAGCCTATTTTTAAAGATTTTAATTTGTAAAAATAGTTTTTTCCTTTTGAACTAAAATAGCAAAAGAATGTATTAAATTTTGCATCTCATTCAATTGGGGGGGATAAGTTGTTATTTGATACATTTGTAAGTAAGATTTAAGTTTGAATATAGAATGAGTAAATGAATGTTTCATAGCGAACTCAAGAAGTATATGATATTTAGAGTATATGTTTGCTTAAAGTACACCCTAAAATGGAAATTTAATATATGTAAAAATGAGCCAATATTGAATCCTATGGATTTGATGTTGGCTCATCTTAATATCTAACTGTATCTTTTACGCTTACTCTTAAGGAATATTTTCTTATATGATTTGAGTGTGTACAGATTTCATATTAAAACTTTTTCTGAATTTGCACTTGCAAGCTCAAGATTGTTTTATTTTTTCAAATTTAACTGGACGCATTAACTTTCCTAAAGAGACTGGCTGAGCACCATTTGTATAGTTATCCCAAAGGCTTGCATTTGTAATAAGAGTATTGTCATAAGTTTTAAAGAAATATTCACAAGTATTTGTATTAATAAAGGTAGTATATTTTGTATAATCATAAGTATCTCTATTTGTAATTACAATTCCTTTTGGAATAGTAACACTTTCCATAATGTGAAAGCACGTGTTTATTGCCTCTAAACTGTTGTTAGGTGTCTCAATATGTGTTTTTTGATATGCTGTTCTTACAAATCTTTCTGGGGAGGTATAGCCTCCAGGCAACTGCATGGTTCCTACTGCCTGACCGAATGGTTTTAAATGAATTTTTCCCCAGTATGCATCACTGGATTGTGTTGGTGATACATCCATGTAATTTCTTAAATTAGTCATATGCCACTGAAAATCAGGACTGTTGGTCATAACTCCAATTTGATTTTCGAATATCGCTAGACCTTTTTCAGTTTGTTCAATAACAACACATTCGCCGCTTTTATCTGTGGCAATCCAATGTAAAGGTGCAACTGTTTGTGTTACTGGGTCTTCAAGACCTACAATACATATCTTTAGTAGGTTTTCTTTAAGTTCTTCTATTGATCCACATCTTCCTAAAATATAATGGAGAAAATCTAAAGATGAAATAGGTTCCTTATCAATATAGTTTGACTGGGTTTTATATTTTGCATAACCTGCAAAATATAATGTTGCAGCTGCAAATCCTTTTTCATTTACACCATCAAAAAAACCAAGCATTCCATCGCTTTCTTGTCCAATTCCTATAAAACTATAGCAATCATAATATTTATGCATGTTAAAAACATTGTTCCATACATAATATTTAGGTACAATATAAAGCTCTGGATCAATATTATAAGAAAAATCCATGGTTCTGCCAAAAAAGTTTACCAATTGTTTTGATTGTAACGTTATTGCTGTGCACATGTTAATCCTCTGCCTCCTATACTTTATTAAATAACCACATCTAGTACTAAGGTTTAGACATGTCGGTATGTTGTATGTGACATTTAAGAATATAAACTTATGCTTTGAAAAGAATAAATCCTATAAATAAAATGGCTATATATTTATAGATATACTTCCATAGGTAATAAAGTTCCAGTTTGTATATAAAACTACGTAAGGTCTAGAATAAACATTTTAAATTATAAGAAAGATAAGAGAAAAAATTTCTTTTACATTAAAAGAAGAAGATAATGTCTATTTTGAACAGTTTTCATAAAGTATTAATTTTGGTAGAAGACTTTTATAAGTTGTAAGTTTTTATATGAGTGTATATAATTTTCTTATTATATAAGGAGAAGTATCGTATATGGATATTATTGGACTATGGTCTGCGATAGACTATGTATTGGAAATGGACATGCTGTATTTGGGGGCAAAAATTAAGTGATTAATAAATTAAATGTAAAATACTTCCATACAAATGAAGAAAGGATATAGAAGAAATGAGGAAAAGACAATTTATAGAACATGATACAAAAGAGTGTATAATAAATAATATTAAAATAATGCTAATTTTTATTGGAAGTCTTATGATTATTTCTGCAATTGGATTAATTATTTTATTGTTACTAAATGGAATTTATTCCGGAATGTGTGGAGAGGCTGGTAAAACCGATACTGGTGGGTGGGCTGTGGCATTCATATCCATACTTGCTGCATTTATTTCAGTTTTATTTATAGCAATATTTAAAGAAATTATTTTAGGTGTAGTTATGGCAATTTTTATTTTGCACTCAGTAATAATATCGTTATTTATTAAACTGCATGAAAAACTTTTTGATAATATTAAGGCTTCAATTGGTTTAATTATATGTAATATAATTATTGCATGTATATTACAAAAGTTTTTGGATTGTAACGGAATTATCTATTTTCTTATGTCACTTATAGCAGTGGCCATATCAATTATGATCAGATATAGACGCATAAAAAGATGCAGTAAATAGATGAAAATTAATTTAAATTAATGGTAAGTTGAAAAAGCTTAATTTATAGGAGATAATTAATATTATGGATGGAACGATACGAAAAAATATAAAAGTAGGAACAAAGGTATTTATTTGTACAAAAACAGGACCAGCGTTCTGAAAAATTAACTGAGGGTGTAGTCAAAGGCTTCTTACAAGCTCAGTGATTCAATAATGGGTTTACTAGAGGTGCAAACTCAAAAATAATGGACATTTTTACAGGAACTTTTGCAACAAAAAACCTATGCTTAACATCAGTTTTAGCATAGGTTTTTACATTTATTTAGTTTTGCTGAACAATATAAGAATCATGCTCAATAGTTACACTACATATTGGAATTTAACTGTAGCATTATGCTTATTTGGTGGATTATGCATGAAGGCCCTCCACTCTTTTGTTGTCATTATTATTGCTTTTTGAGTTTAACCGTTGTAGTGGTTCCCATAGCAGAAGCTTCATAGCTTAATTCATCGTTTTGGTATTTGATAGTTTTAGTATCATCACTTGAAGCTAGCAAAGCACCCTTAGTTTTACTATGGTCATTTTTCGAAGTCCATGAATAAGGCTCGTCAGCAGTTGTTGGAGCATCAAAAGAACCAGCCCAATAAAGTGATTTTGTATTGTCCTTATCACTTACCCAGTAAATTGTAATCGTATCACCACTTATTGTCGCAACTTGATAAGAGTCAGCAGATTTACTATTTTCTTGTTTCCATTCACCCGTCAAGTCAGGTATTTGCTTTTTAGTGGTATTACTACCATTGTCATTGCTTGTCGGCGTGGAGCTACACCCAGTAAATATTGTTATGAGCAGAGCCACGCAAAGGCCAATTATCGCCAGTTTTTTTATTTTCATTTTCATTACCCTCCTATTTTAGTATAGTCTTAACTTAAGAAAGTATCTGATAAATTATCATAACTTTCAGCCTCTTAAAATATTCATAATTTACTCTTCAAATTCCTATTTATCGGTATGATAAACAATTCCTAATCTATAATTTTTTACTATTGGACATATATGTACAAGTGTTCATCATTATTATATCTTAAATGTGGGTAGAATTACAATATTTACAAAGATATATCTTTTAAACTATAACTTTTATGTTCATTTTTACATATATATATTGAACCTTTAAAGTAAACCAGTTAGTATTTTATTATGAATTTTTAAATAATAATGCTGAAATACTACAATCAGAAGAAAATAAAGAAATTGAAGAGAGTTCATCTTTTCAATTTATATAGAGTAAATGCACCAACCAGGTGCATTTTTTGCTAGGAGGATAAACTTTTTGGTTAATGGTTTCTATTTATTATTTTTAAGGTAAGAATATATTGACAGCTACAATTAAATAGAGTACAATTTGATTGTAAGAAATTTAATTTTGTGCAGAATTTTTAATACTTTAAAAAGATGAATTTTAGTTGTTATATTTTTACAAAAGTCTGTTGTTTATAATTTTAGGCAGATGTTTATATAAAAGATAGAGACTTATAAGGAAATTATATTATGAATGTGTAAAGGAGGATATTATGAAGGCTATCTCAGATATTTTAGTCATTGCAGTAGCGGTTGAACATGTTTTTATAATGTTGCTTGAGATGTTCTTTATTAAATCATCAGTTGATAGAAGAACTTTTAATATAGATAGTAAACTTCTTGATAGAAAAGAAGTAGGAGTTATGTTTGCAAATCAAGGATTATATAATGGCTTCTTAGCTGCAGGATTATTTTGGAGCTTTTTTGTACCAGAAGCAATGTCAACTCAATTAAGATTTTTCTTTTTAGGATGTGTAATTATTGCTGCTATATATGGAGCAATTACATCTAATAAAAACATTCTTGTAAAGCAAGGTGGTTTAGCCATATTAGCAATAATTCTATTAGTTTCAACTACATCATAATTAGTTATAAATAATTATGATGATATAACATATAAATTTAAAAATAACAATTTACAAAGTAAATTGCACTATATAAAATAATTTAAACTAGGAGGATATTTAATTATGAATAATACAATAGAAACAATAAAAAATCATAGATCAATAAGACAATATCTAGATAAAGAGGTTTCAAATGAATTAATCGATGAAATTGTTAAAAGTGCTCAGGCTATGCCTAACTCAATCAATGGACAACAAACATCTGTTATAGTTGTAAGAGATAAAAAGAAGAGAGAAAAATTAGCAGAACTTGTTGGTAATCAAGAATATGTTGCAAAAGCTCCAGTATTCTTAGTATTTGTGATGGATTTTTATAGAACTTATCTTGCAGGTGAAAAAACTGGTATGAAGCAGGTAATTCATGAAGATATAGAGGGTATTCTTGCAGGAGCTACAGATGTTGGAATAGCTTTAGGAGCTTCTGTTGTTGCTGCCGAATCCCTTGGACTTGGCACAGTACCTATTGGTGGTATCAGAAAAAATCCAGAAGAAGTTATAGAACTCTTAGGATTACCTAAGTATACTTTTCCAATGGTAGGATTAGTAGTTGGATATCCAGCTGATGAATCACATAAAAAACCTAGAGTTCCTTTTGAAAGTTTTAAGCATGATGAAAGTTATGATATAAAAGCTGTTGAAGATTCAGTTAATGTTTATGATGAACAAATGAATAAATATTTAAATGAAATTGGAAGAGCTGAGCAAGAAACAAATTGGAGTACTTTTACTTCAAGGGTTTATCAATCAGTTTATTATCCTAAAGTTAAAGATGCTATTAATAAACAAGGATTAAAAATTAAATAATCAACATTTTAGAGTTATACCTACCATTGAAAATAAAAATGGTAGGTAAACTTTTGCACAAAATATTTAATAGTAACATAACATAGGTTTGAAAATACTTTTTTAGGAGAGATTTAATGCCTACATTGCCCACTCTAAGATTATATTATGGGGGAACCTCGGTGAGAATACTTCAGATGAATTTATATGGATTAAATTATAGATATAATAGTCTTCAAGTTACAGGTGTATTCGACTTATTAACTGATGAGGTAGTAAGAGATTTTCAGGTTGAACACAAGTTAATAGGAGATGGTATTGTTGGACCAATTACTTGGAGCGTTTTATTAGCAGAGGTTAAGAAGATACAAGAACAACTAAATTTTATATATTTAATTCCTGTTGTTCCAGATGGCATATTTGGCCCGAAAACTGCAAATGCTGTAGCTAGATTTCAAAGTGCCAATAGGCTTGAAATGAATGGGGTTTTAGGTCCAAGAACAAGACAGCAATTATTTAACCATAATCCTTTAGATGATTATAGTAAACGTCCAAGTTCATTAGACTTAAACTCATTAAATCCATATGTAGCATTATTAGCACAACAATTTTTTAATTTATGTAGTATTAATGGACTAAATGTTGCTGTAGTAGAAGCCTTTAGAAGTTGGGATAGGCAGGATGTACTGTATGCTCAAGGGAGAACTGCTGCAGGAAATATAGTAACTAATGCCCAGGGAGGAGATTCATATCATAACTGGGGATTAGCATTTGATTGTGTCCCAGTAGAAAATGGTAGAATTAATTGGAATGATATAAATGAATTTAATAAAATGGGTGTTCTGGGACAGAAAGTAGGGTTAGAATGGGGAGGTAATTGGACCTCTTATGCAATCAAACTTGTAGATAGACCACATTTTCAATATACTTTTGGATTAAGCACAGAGCAACTTTTAGAAGGGGCAAGACCTTTCCGATAAATGTTATTTATTTAAAATATAATTGTGATGAATAAAACTTTAATTATTGAGTGAAAAAATAATTAGAATAAAGGTTTTAGTCTTCTTTTTTAGTATGTACAAAAGTTAATAAATCTTCTAACTTTAATAAAATAGGTTATACTTATGAAATAATAGGGGAAAACTTAATATTAATATTTCTTATATTTGTAAATTAGAAATTAAATTTTACAGTAGTAACTATTAATATCAATTGATAATAAACTTCATAAAACTAATCGTTGACTTTAAAGGGATTATGGATTATTATTAGTCTAATAAATATTTCAAATGAGAATATAAGTAAAATTTTGGGAGAGGTTTTGATGAATAATAAAACAAAGGTTGCAAGACTTTCAGTAATGTCAAATACAATTTTAATAGCTATGAAGTTAGCTGTAGGAACTATAACAGGTTCTGTAAGTATAATATCTGAAGCTATTCATTCCACCATGGATTTAATAGCAGCTATAATTGCCTTCTTTTCAGTTAGAATATCAGATATGCCTGCAGATGAAAATCATCCTTATGGACATGGAAAGGTTGAAAATATTTCTGGGGTTATAGAAGCGTTATTAATTTTTGTGGCTTCAATATGGATAATATATGAATCAGTTAAAAAGATTATATCTCCTAGTGAGGAAGTTGGATCATTTGCTCTTGGATTTATTGTTATGTTCATTTCTGCTGCTGTTAATTTTATTGTTTCAAGAAAATTATATAAAGTAGCTAAGCAAGAAGATTCAGTAGCATTAGAGGCTGATGCTCTTCATTTAAAAACTGATGTATATACGGCTTTAGGTGTTGGTGTTGGACTATTACTTATATGGGTAACAAAACTTGATTTTTTAGATCCTGTAGTTGCAATTTTAGTAGCTTTATTTATATTAAAAGAAGCATTTGATCTTTTGAAATCTGCATTTAATCCTTTATTAGATTATAAATTATCTGATCAAGAAATTAAAAGAATAGAGAGTTCTATTGCTAAATATAGTTCAATATATTGTGATTTTCATAATTTAAGAACAAGAAAATCGGGAAATATAAAGTATATTGATTTGCATCTGGTATTTCCAGAGAATATGTCTGTAAAATCAGCTCATGATATATGTGATAAAATAGAATATGATTTAGAATCTTCATTAAAAAAGACTGAAGTTATGATACACTTAGAATCATGTACAAGTGGTTGTGGTGAGTGTAACTATTCAAATAAAACAAATTGTAAAAATGATTAAATAATAAATAACTATAAAAAATCGTATTTAGTAATAATTACGATTTTTTTAGTTGATAAATTATCATTAGGGTAATTTAGATTTTGATAGAATTGTTGTTTATGTTAAAATATAGCATGTTAAGAAGGAGGAGACTTATGAAAAAGGTAAAAAAAATACTATCTCTATTAATAATGGTTCTATTTTCAGTATTTATAACCTCATGTGGGACAAGCAGTAATTTTAGTAATGAAGAGGATATTTCTGCAAAAGTTGATTCAAATAGTGACTTAGTAATACATTATATTGATGTTGGACAAGGCGATTCTGAATTAATTCAAGTAGATGGGAAAAACATTTTGATAGATGCTGGAGATAATAAAGATGATGCATATTATTATTTGAAAAAATTAGGTGTTACAACTTTAGATTACATAATAGCAACTCATCCTCATGAGGACCATATTGGAGGAATGGATAAAGTCATTGATGAGATGAACGTAGGAACTTTTTATGCTCCTAAGATAACAACAAATACAAAAACTTTTGAAAATATGGTTAATTCACTTAAAAAGAAAAATCTTCAAATGAAGGCTCCAAAAGTTGGTGAAGAGATAAATGTAGGAAAGGCTAAGTTAACTTTTTTAGCACCAAATGGAGATAATTATAAAGAATTAAATGACTATTCTATAGTAGTTAAAGTAACGTATGGAAGTAATTCATTTTTATTTATGGGAGATGCTGAAGAGTTAAGTGAAAGTGAAATTCTTAAAAATGGATTGGATGTAAGTACTGATGTGTTGAAGGTTGGGCATCATGGAAGCAATAGTTCTACAAGTAATAACTTTTTGAAAAAGGTAAGTCCAACATATGCCATAATAAGTGTTGGAAAGGATAATAAGTATGGACATCCAACAGATAGTACATTAAAAAAATTAAAATCTAAAAAAGTATTTAGAACAGATTTGAATGGAACAGTAAGGGCTTACTCAGATGGTAAAAAAGTATATGTTTATTCAGATAAAAAAACTAAAGAGGACACTAAGAGCAAGAAGACAAAGAATTAAGATTCACATTGACGTAGTATAAATTCAATACTATAATCAAATAAAAAGAATAAATTTAGTATAAACTATACTTAAGGGACAATCAAAAAATAACAAGTCAATCTGCCAGACTATTTTCCATCATCCTGTGTCAGCAGGTTGCCCTAATAGCCAGCTATGAGACCAATCTGCTTCCTTGACTGATGAAAAATATTCATGGCAAATTTGGACTCGTTATTTATTTTCATGTTCCTTAATTAGTATGGAATGCAAGTTCAATAGATTAATAGGGAAGTTGGGTGTAAATCCCACGCAAGTCCGTTGCTGTAAATAAGGAGTATGAGCTAATTTTTAGACCACTTTGAAAAATTTCTTGGGAAGGTAAGTTCATATGATGATCTATAAGCCAGAATACCTGCTTGTATTTTATTCAATAACCCTGCGGTTACCGGAGTTATATGTTTAAATTTATACAAAGAGATGTGGATATACCACTTTTTTGTAATACAATTTTGGAGAATATAGCTCTCATACATATAATACCATTGACCTAATTAATATTAGATTTAGTCTTATATTAAAGGGCAATGGTATTTTTTTATAAAAATATTTTGAGTATAGGTAGTGTGATATGGTAAAAGATGATGAAAAGTACATATACAAAAATAATAAAAGACTAAAATATGGATATACAACAGGATCTTGTGCAGCAGCAGCAGCTAAAGCAGCTACTATAATGCTTTTAAGAAATAATTTAATAAACAATATTGAACTTATGACACCCAAGGGAATGCTACTAAACTTACAAGTATTAGAGATAGAAAAAGGCAAAGATTATGTAAAGTGTGCTATTAAAAAAGACAGTGGAGATGATCCTGATGTTACTCATGGAATGTTAGTTTATGCTAAAGTGTCCCAAAATACTTGTGAAAAAATAGTTATAGATGGAGGCATTGGAGTAGGAAGGGTAACAAGAAAAGGATTAGAATGTCCAGTTGGTAGTGCAGCTATTAATAAAGTTCCATATAGTATGATTCATAATGCAGTTAAGGAAATTTGTGAGGAAAATGACTATCAAGGTGGTATAGATGTGGAGGTTTCTATTCCAGAGGGTGAAAAAATAGCTGAAAAAACTTTTAATCCTAGACTGGGTATAGTAGGTGGAATCTCTATTTTAGGAACAACAGGTATAGTTGAGCCTATGAGTGAAGCAGCACTTATTGATACCATTAGAGTAGAAATTAAACAGTTAGCAGCTAATGGAACTGAATATTTAGTAGTTACTCCAGGAAATTATGGTGAAAACTTTTTACATAATAATATGAAAATTAATATAAGCAAATCTGTTAAATGTAGCAATTTTATTGGAGATACTATAGATATAGCTAATGAGTTTAATCTTAAAGGAATTTTGCTTATTGGTCATATTGGAAAGCTTATTAAACTGGCTGGAGGCATTATGAACACCCATTCTAAAAATGCAGATGCCAGGATGGAGATAATTACTGCAAATGCTCTTTTAACAGGGGGGGAAGGTAGCCTCTTAAAGAAAGTTATGGGATGCATAACTACAGATGAAGCTTTGAATATCCTTGAAGAGGGAAAAATTAAGAATGAAACTATGAATCTTGTAATGGAGAAGATAGATTTTTATTTAAATAAAAGGGCAGATAAAAGACTATTAGTAGGAGCTATAATGTTTTCTAATGAACATGGGCTTCTTGGAGAAACAAAAGATGTAAAAGAAATATTAAATAAATTAGGCATATGGAGGGAAATAATAAGGCTCTGATGCGATGTATATTTTTTGTCAGACAAGGAAGTATGTTCACCTAATAGTGGGCTATTAGGTGAACATGCTGACAAAGTATGACAGAAAATAGACCAGCATGCTGACTTATTATTTTCTGGAATATGCCTCAGATGAGGGGGAACAAAAGTAATGGAAGGAAAATTATATGGAGTTGGAGTAGGACCAGGAGATCCAGAATTACTTACATTAAAGGCTGTAAAAATATTAGAAAGTAGTGATATTATTGCTATTCCAAGCACTAAGAAAGAAAGATGTGTTGCATATAAAATAGCAGTTCAATCTGTACCAAGTTTAGAAGAAAAAGAAATACTTTACATATCAATGCCTATGACAAAGGATAAAAATATATTAAAAAAGAGCCATGAAGAAGGGGCTAAAGCTATTATAGAAAAGCTTAATCAGGGAAAGAAAATTTCATTTATAACTTTAGGGGACCCAACAATTTATTCTACATATTTATATATTCATAGGCTTGTTTTGGGAGAAGGTTATGATACCGAGATAATAAGTGGAATTCCTTCTTTTTGTGCAGCAGCAGCTAGGATAAATGAGGGGTTAGTAGAAAACTCTGATGAACTTCATGTAATTCCAGCATCTTACCAAATTAGTGATGCTCTTAGTTTACCAGGGACAAAGGTACTTATGAAATCAGGTAAAAAGATGAATGAGGTTAGAGAAATTTTAAATAGTGTAAAATGTAATGCAGTTATGATTGAAAATTGTGGTATGGAAAATGAAAAAGTATATAGAGATATAAATGATATTAAAGATGATTCAAGTTATTATTCTTTAATAATAGTAAAGGAGAAATAGATGGTTAATTTTGTTGGAGCTGGCTCAGGGGCAGTTGATTTAATTACAGTTAGAGGACAAAAATTATTATCAGAGGCAGATGTAATTATATATGCAGGATCTTTGGTTAATCCAGAACTTTTAGAGTATAAAAAAGAAGGTTGTGAAGTACATAATAGTGCAAAGATGACTTTAGAAGAAGTTATTGAAGTTATTTTAAATGCTGAAAAAGAAAATAAAATGACAGTAAGATTACATACAGGTGATCCAAGTATTTATGGTGCTATCAGAGAACAAATGGATATATTAGATAAACATAATATAGAGTATAAAGTTTGTCCAGGAGTAAGTTCATTTTGTGGTGCAGCATCAGCCTTAAACTTAGAATATACACTGCCAGACGTATCTCAAACAGTAATAATTACTAGAATGGCTGGAAGGACTGGTGTTCCTGAGAAAGAAGAGATAGCAAAACTTGCAACCCATAATGCAACTATGGTTGTTTTTTTAAGTACAGGTTTATTAGAAAAGCTACAAGAAAGATTAGTAGTTGGTGGGTATAAAGAAGATACCCCTGCAGCAATAGTTTATAAAGCTACTTGGGATGATGAGAAGGTAGTAAGATGTACTGTAAGAACTTTAGCTGAATCTGCAAAGGAAAATGGAATAACAAAAACAGCACTTATTATTGTTGGAGATGTTCTTAACTCAGAGTATAGCCGTTCAGATTTATATAATCCAAAGTTTACTACTGAATTTAGAAAAGGTATAGAGTAGTGGAAATATCATTAATTAGTTTTACTCAAAAAGGGAGTTTATTAAATAAGAAATTAAGCTGTAGTTTGAGTGAACTTGGATATAATTGTGAGTCTTTCACAACTTATAAATCAGCTGAAGAGCTTGAATTATTTTCTTTGAAAAATGGATTAAAGAATTGGACAGAAGAACATTTTTATAAAAAAGAGGCAATTATATTTATAGGAGCTATAGGGATTGCAGTAAGAGCCATAGCACCTTTTGTTAAGTCAAAAACAACAGATCCAGCTATAGTTGTTATAGATGAATTAGGGAAGTTTACTATTCCTATTTTATCTGGACATATAGGTGGAGCAAATTCTTTAACAGAGAAAATTTCAAGTATTTTAAATTCAACTCCAGTAATAACTACAGCAACAGATATTAATGATAAGTTCTCAGTTGATGTTTTTGCAAAGAAAGAGAATCTTTATATAAGTGATATGACTATGGCAAAGAAGATTTCTAGTGAAATTTTGGATAATGTGGATATAGGTGTAGCTAGTGATTATAAAATAAAAGGTAAAGTGCCTAAAGAACTCAAGATTTTAGAAAATGGTGAAATTGGAGTTTGTATCTCAGTACAAAGGAAAAGTCCTTTTGTAAATACTCTAAATTTAATTCCTAAGATTTTGACTTTAGGGATTGGTTGTAGAAGAGATACAAGTATAGACAAAATAGAAAATCTTGTTATGAAAGTTTTAGATGAAAATAATATTTCAATTAGTGCAGTTAAAAATGTAGCAAGTATTGATTTAAAAAAAGATGAAAAGGGACTAATTCAATTTGTAGAAAAGTATGGATTTAAGTTTATAACATATACTGCTGATGAATTGAATGCATTGGAAGGTAATTTTAGTGAGTCTACCTTTGTTAAAAGTGTTACTGGTGTAAGTAATGTATGTGAAAGAGCAGCAACACTTGGCAGTAATAATGGGAAATTAATAATAAAGAAGAGAGCAGAAAATGGCGTTACAGTTGCCATATCTGAAGAAGATTGGAGTGTAAGTTTTGAATAAATTATATGTTGTTGGAATTGGACCAGGTGAATATGAGCAAATGACAATTAAAGCTATAAATGCTTTAAAAGAAAGTGAAGTTATTATTGGGTATACAGTTTATGTTGATTTAATTAAAAATCATTTTGGAGATAAAGAATTTTTAACTACACCTATGAAAAAGGAAGTTGATCGTTGCATCCTTGCTTTTGAAGAAGTACAAAAAGGTAAAAATGTTTCATTAGTATGTAGTGGAGATTCTGGAATATATGGAATGGCAGGATTAATACTAGAAATAGGTGAAAAGTATGAAGGTGTAGAGGTTGAAATTATACCTGGAATCACAGCAGCCTCAAGTGGAGCAGCTGTTCTTGGAGCACCATTAATACATGATTTTGCTGTTATTAGTTTAAGCGATTTACTAACTCCAATGGAAAAGATTGAAAAGAGATTACAATGTGCTGCAGAAGCTGATTTTGGAATTTGTTTATATAATCCTTCAAGTAAAAAGAGACATGATTATCTGCAAAAAGCTTGTGATATTGTATTAAAATTTGCAAGTGAAGATACAGTTTGTGGAGTTGTTAGAAATATAGGAAGAGAAGGTGAAGCTATGGAAGTTATGTCACTTAAGGAATTAAGAGATAAAGAAGTAGACATGTTCACTACAGTTTATATTGGTAACTCTCAAACAAAGAATATAAATGGTAAAATGGTAACTCCAAGGGGATATAAAAATGTATAATATCCTTGTTTTTGCAGGAACTACTGAAGGAAGAGAAATAATTAGTTATCTTGTTAAAAATAATATAAATGTTTATGCTTGTGTTGCAACAGAATATGGTGAAAAACTTCTTGTAGATGGAGATAATATAAAAGTTTCCTCTAAACCATTAAATGAAGAGGAAATGGTAAGTTTAATGGAAAGAGAAAAGTTTGATTTAGTCATAGATGCAACTCACCCTTACGCAGTTGAAGTTTCAAAAAATGTAATTTCAGCTTGTAAGGTCACTAAAACAGAGTATTTAAGATTAATACGTAGTAGTGAACAAGGAGTATTAAGTGAAAATATTGTTTATGTAAATTCTGTGGATGAGGCTGTGGATTATTTAAAAGAAACTGTTGGTAATATTTTTGTTGCAACAGGAAGCAAGGAGTTAGCTAAGTTTGCAGCTATAGATAATTATAAGGAAAGAATCTATGCAAGAGTTTTATCAACAACTAAGGTTGTTGATGAATGTACGAGGCTTGGCTTTGAAGGTAAGCATTTAATCTGTATGCAAGGACCATTTAGTGAAGAGCTAAATTATGTGATGTTAAAGCATACATCAGCAAAATATATGGTTACTAAAGAATCAGGAAAAGTTGGAGGATTTAGTGAAAAGGTATTGGCTGCAAGTAAAGCAGGTGCAAAATCTATAGTAATAGGTAGACCAATGGAGGAAGAAGGGTTTTCTTACTCAGATACTGTAAAAATTATAAACAAAAGATTTTTAGTTAATAAGCCTAAGAGAAAAGTTTATTTAGTCGGAATTGGAATGGGAAGTTTAGATTCTTTAACTAGAGAAGGGCAGAAAGCATTTAAAGAAGCAGATGTAATTATTGGAGCTAAAAGGATGTTAGAAGCTTTAAAGAGCTTTAATAAGCCAACTTTTAATTCATACAAATATGATGAAATAGTTAATTTTGTTGAAGATCACTTAGAATATAATTCAATTGCAATTGCTTTATCTGGTGATATTGGATTTTTTAGTGGAGCAAAGAGTTTGTTAGAAAAATTAAAAGACTATGATGTACATACTGTTAGTGGAATATCTTCTCTTTCATATTTTTGCTCAAAGCTCAGTACGTCTTGGGATGATGTTAAACTTTTAAGTTTGCATGGAAGAGAAGAAAATTTCTTAGATGCAGTAAAGCATAACAAGAAAACATTTCTATTACTTGGAGGAGATTATAGTCCCAAAAAGATATGTGAAGAGTTAGTAGAGTATGGTTTAGGAAATTTAGAGGTAGCTATTGGAGAAAATTTATCCTATGAAAATGAAAAGATACATAAAGGATTAGCAAGAAGTTTTATTTCACAAGATTTTGATTCACTTAGTGTAATGCTTATAGATAATGATAAGTTTATAGATAGTTCAGCTACTCATGGATTAACAGATGAAGAATTTATACGTGGTGAAGTCCCAATGACAAAAAGTGAAGTAAGAGCTATTTCTATCTCTAAAATGAGTTTAAAGGAAGAGTCTATTGTTTATGATATAGGGGCTGGAACAGGTTCTGTTTCTGTAGAAATGGCTTTAAGGGTTGGCAAAGGAAAGGTATTTGCTATTGAAAAAAATCCTAAAGCAATTGAACTTTTAAGGAAAAATAAGAAAAAGTTTATGACTTCTAATCTTGAGATTATAGAAGGGGTTGCACCTGACATGATGGAAGAATTACCTCCTCCAACTAGAGCTTTTATTGGAGGAACATCAGGTAATTTAAGAAGTATAATAGGAAAATTATTAGAAAAGAATCCAAAGGTTAAAATAGTTATTAATGCTATTACTTTAGAGACTATTTCAGAATCTATTGAGTGTATTAAAGAATTTAACTTGGTAGATGTAGAAATAGTGCAAGTTGCTATATCAAAAGGAAAAGCCTTAGGAAAGTATAATATGATGATTGGACAAAATCCAATATACATAATCACATGTAAAGGGGATGATATGAAGTGGGGAGAAGTCCAAGAGTTATGATTGCAGCCACTTCAAGTGGAAGTGGAAAAACTATGATTACATGTGGATTGTTGCAAGCACTTGTTAATAGAAAAATGAAAGTTACATCTTTTAAATGTGGACCAGATTATATTGATCCAATGTTTCATTCAAAAGTAATTGGAACAAAATCAAGAAATATAGATACTTTCTTTGCAGATAAAAATACAATTTATTATTTGATAAATAAAGCTACAAAAGATATGGATATATCAGTTATAGAAGGTGTAATGGGTTATTATGATGGCCTTGCTGGAATATCAACTGAGGCTAGTTCATATGATGTTGCAAATGTTACTAATACTCCAGTTATCTTGGTTGTTAATTGTAGAGGTATGAGCCTTTCTATTCTTCCTATAATCAAAGGTTTTTTAGAGTTTAAAGAAAACAGCTGGATTAAAGGAGTTATACTTAATCAAATTTCTGAAATGATGTATCCTCAGATTAAGAAATTAATAGAAGAAAATTTAAGTATAAAGGTATTTGGGTATGTTCCAGTATTAAAGGATTTAGTTATTGAAAGTAGACATTTAGGTCTTGTAACGCCAAATGAGATAGTAGATTTAAAAGAGAAATTAAATAAACTTTCTAATCAATTGGAGAAGACTATAAATATAGAAGAAATAATTAACCTTGCAAATAGTACAAAGGAATTGGAGTATAATAAACCAGAGATTTTAAAGTTAGAAGGAAACCCTAAAGTGGCAGTAGCATATGATGAAGCTTTTTGTTTTTACTATGAAGAAAATATAGAGATACTAAAGGAAATGGGAGCTACAATAGAGTATTTTAGCCCTATAAGAGATAAAAAACTACCAAAAAATATTAGTGGATTAATCTTAGGGGGAGGGTATCCTGAGCTTTATGCAGAAGCTTTAAGTAATAATAAGGTAATGCAGGAAGAGATAAAAGATGCTATAGATAAAGGGCTTCCATGTATAGCTGAATGTGGAGGTTTCATGTATTTACATGAAAGTATGGAGGATAATGAAAAGAAATTTCATAATATGGTAGGTGCAATAAGAGGAAAGGCATATAAAACTTCAAAGCTTGGACGATTCGGATACATAAATCTAAAAGCTACAAAAGATAATTTTCTTTGCAAAGAAGGTGTGTCTATAAAAGCTCATGAATTTCATTATTGGGATAGTGAATCTTGTGGAGAAAGCTTTGTTGCAGAAAAGCCTTTAAGGAAAAGAAGTTGGAAGTGTATAAATACAACTAATAATCTATTAGCTGGGTTTCCGCATTTATATTATTATTCTAATATTGAAATACCACAGAAATTTATAAAAAGATGTATAGAATTTGGGGGTCTATCATGAATTTAGAAGAAGCATTAAAAAGTATTACTCCACTAGATAAAGTGGTTATGGAAGAAAGTCAAAGACGTTGGGACAGTATAGCAAAACCTTTAAGAAGCCTTGGACTATTAGAGGAAACTATTATAAAAATAGCAGGTATGACAGGGAGTAGCAATGTAAGTTTAAAGAAAAAAGCCTTGGTTATTATGTGTGCAGATAATGGAGTAGTTGAAGAGAAGGTTACTCAAGCTGATAGTGAAGTAACTAGAATAGTTGCAGAGAATTTTACTAAAGAAAAAACAAGTGTAGCTATTATGGCAAAATTAGCTGGGACAGATCTTTATCCTGTTGATATTGGAATGGTAAGTGATACAGAAGAGTTTTTAGATGAAGAAAGTGAGATAAAACCTCTTCATGTTTTAAAGAGAAAAATATCTTATGGAACTAAGAATTTAGCTAAAGAGCCTGCTATGACAAGAGAGCAAGCAATAAAAGCTATAGAGATTGGTATAAACTTAGCTATAGAACTTAAGAGTAAGGGCTACAATATTATTGCAACTGGTGAAATGGGAATTGGAAATACTACAACAAGTAGTGCTATAGCTTCTGTTCTTTTAGATGAATCAGTAGAAACAGTTACTGGAAGAGGTGCTGGATTATCTTCAAAAGGATTGGAAAGAAAAATAGATGCTATAAAAAGAGGAATAGAAATAAATAAGCCTAATTCTAAGGATGCTATAGATGTATTAGCTAAGGTTGGTGGATATGATATAGCTGGGCTTGTTGGAGTGTTTATCGGTGGAGCTGTAGCTAAAGTTCCAGTGGTTATAGATGGATTTATATCAGCAGTGGCAGCACTTGTTGCAGTAAAGATAGAACCTTTAGTTATAGATTATATATTACCATCTCATGTATCTAAAGAGCCAGCAGGAAATATGTTAATTGAATCTCTTGGATTAAAGCCTTTTATAACATGTGAAATGTGTTTAGGAGAGGGGACAGGTGCTGTTGCAGTTTTCCCTATTTTAAATATGGCTTGTGAAGTATATGAAAAGATGAGTACTTTTGGAGATATAGAAATAGAAGAATATACACCAAAAGTTTAAAGGAGTAGAGATGCTTGTATTAATAACTGGTGGAAGTGGAAGTGGAAAATCAGAAAGAGCTGAAGAAATTTCTGTTTCATTTAAATCTGAGAATTTAATTTATATAGCTACTATGTTTCCTTATGATGATGAATGTTTGAAGAAAATAGAGAGGCATAGGGAACTAAGAAAAGAAAAGAATTTCTTAACAATAGAAAAAACTATTAATTTAAAAGAAATAGAGATACCCAAAAATTCAACAGTGCTATTAGAATGTATATCTAATTTAGTTGCTAATGAAATGTATTTGGAAGATGGAGCAAAAGAGTTAACTGTATCAGAGATTTTAAAGGGAGTAGAATGGATTAAAGAATGCTCTGATAACTTAGTTATAGTATCAAATGAAGTTTTTTCGGATGGAATGAACTATGATGAGGAAACTCAAAAATATATAAAGAATATTGGTGAAATAAATTCTTCAATTGGTAAACAAGCAGATAGCGTAATTGAAGTGGTTTATTCTATTCCTATATTTCATAAATGGAAAGAGAAATCTTGATTATTAGAGAGTATATATAAAATTTAAGTGAAAATCATTTCTCTTAAATTTTAAGGGAGGAGTAAATAAATGATTGATAGAAGAGAGATAAAAAATTATAACTATGAAATGATAGAAGAAGCACTAGTCTTTTTAAGCGATACAGAAATTTTACTGAATTTCTGTAACACTCTAAAAAGTTTATACCCACATTTGATTCCAATAATTGCGTTTGCTTATGATTCATGGGATGATATTGTTGAACCTTTGTTTTATCAAATGGTTTATGTTACTTTTCAATATAAATATGGGATAACTGTATTAGAGAAAGAAAGTCATACTTATAATATTCCATTTAGTTGTTATGAGAGATTTAATCATATAGAATGTATACCAAAATCCTTATATTTAAGAGTATTAGTAAATGGAAGTTGGAATGTATTAAGGCAAGAAGACTTATTAAATAAATTGCTTGTATTTAAAGCTTTTGGCGATGGAAGACACTTTTTAACAGGAGGACTTGATGTTGAAGAAGCACATAAAGTTGAATTTGATTTAGTTGAAATTGAGATAGTTGATGTAATTACAGGTATTTGTTTAAGTGAGTATAATAATAGTACAATTTTTGTAAGTAAAGAAGATGTTAATTTTGAGTTTATTGCAGAAACATATTATAAAGAAGTATAAGAGAGGTGGTGAACTAGTGGGAGTTTGGTAACTTGTAATACACTCTTTCACTAAATATAAATTATGTGGAATTCATTTAAAATAGCATTTTCAATGTATTCTAAGATTCCAATGCCAAAAACAGATTGGAATAAGGAAAATATGAAATATGCAATGATATTTTTCCCTTTTGTAGGGCTTGTTATAGGAATGCTATTGGTATTGTGGTCATTTATATCAGAAAAATTACTCATAGGAGATATATTAAGAGTGATTGGGTATGTTGTTATACCTGTATTAGTAACAGGAGGAATTCATTTAGATGGATTTGTAGATACCATGGATGCTATAAATTCATATCAGCCAATAGAAAGAAAATTAGAAATCTTAAAGGACTCACATATTGGAGCTTTTGCACTTATTAGTTGTGTTATATATTTTTTATTATCTTTAGGAGTATGGAGTGAAGTTAAGGGAGATTCTCTAATAATTCTTGGAATAGGATTTGTTTTATCAAGAGCTTTAAGCAGCTTAGGAATTGTAACTATACCTTGTGCAAAGAATAGTGGTTTAGCCTCAAGTTTTTCAAAGGCTTCTGAAAAGAATAGGGTTAAGTATGCTGCATATGTGTATATTGTGTTATGTGGTATATCCATGATTTTAGTAAATAAGATTTTGGGTAGTGTATGTTTATTAAGTGCATTATTAACATTTATATATTATAAAAATATGTCTATTAAAAAATTTGGAGGGATTACAGGAGATTTAGCAGGATATTTTTTGCAAGTTTGTGAACTTGTAATGACTTTTACAGTTGTGATTTTAAGTAAGTTAATTTATGCTTTTTTGTAAAGAATAATATGTATATTATTCAATGTAATATTATGACCTACTTACAGCTATTTCTCCATTACCAGCTACTATGATAAGATCTCCATCCCTAATATAACCTAGATTTATAGTTTCCTCAAAATTATCAAACTTTTTGAAATATTTTTGATTACCATTTGAATCAATTATTATAAAGGTTGTAGGAGGGTTTTTTATAAGTTTAGCAGTAGCCAAAAATTCTTTGGATTCAGAAATGTTATAGATACCTTGTTTATAGGTATTTGATACAAAAATTGCTTTTGGACTTTCAGTAAAAGCAAATGTAGATATTAAAAAAACTATTATAAATATTCTTAACTTCATTTTATACACCTCTCTGTCCAATATTTTGTGAAGTTTTGATAAAAATATACATTCATTAATATAATAAGACTTTTATTTTACAATATTAAAATATGGTGAATTTTAATAAAGTGAATAATATGTTATATGAAAAAAATAGTATAAAGAGAAGGGAGTTTTGGTGAGGGAGTACAGTCTCTCATTGAAAATAAATAATGATTTTTATTATTGGTGGTAAATTTCAAGGAAAATTACAATATGCTTTAGATTTGACTGGGTATGATGAAAGCAACATAGCAGATGGTTCAAAGGATGATCTAGAAAAGTTTTTTTCAAAACCTATTATTTATAATTTTCATTTATTCATTAGAAGACTTTTAGGTGAGAAAAAGGATATAGAATATATTAAAGGTATAGTTAGAGATATTATTAAAGATAATCCTGAAGTTGTCATAATATCTAATGAAATAGGATATGGAATTGTCCCTATTGAAAAATTTGATAGGGAATATAGAGAGGTTACAGGCAGAATATGCTGTGAAGTTGCTAAAGAGGCAAAAGAAGTACATAGAGTAGTTTGTGGAATAGGAAATATTATTAAGGAAGATAGAAATGATTAAAATTATATTGATTCGTCACTCAAAAACACAGGGGAATTTATATAAAAGATATATAGGTAAAACAGATGAAGAATTATCACTAGAAGGAATAGAGATAATAAAATCTAAGGAGTTTCCAGCGGTTCAAGTTGTTTATTCAAGTCCTATGAAAAGATGTGTAGAAACTTCAAAGTTAATCTACAAAGATATGAATTCAATTATATATGATGATTTAAGTGAATGTGATTTTGGTGATTTTGAAAATAAGAATTATGAAGATTTAAAAGATGATATATACTATCAAAAATGGATTGATAGTAATGGAACAATAGCTTTTCCAAAAGGAGAAAAACATGAAACCTTTAAACTAAGATGTGTAAGAGCTTTTGATGAAGTTGTGGATAATATTACTGAGTCAAAGTTTAATTTGGCTGCAATGGTTGTTCATGGTGGAACTATTATGGCTATTTTAGAAAAGTATTCTTATCCTCATAAAGATTTTTATAACTGGCAGGTGGAAAATTGTTGTGGATATCTTATAGAAATTAATGAAGAATTGTGGATAAGTGGAGAGAAAAAAGTTAAGGTTGTATCTGAAATTTAGAATGGGAGAAGATTTATGTTATTATCATTAGTTGCATTAATAATAGGGTTTATATTAGACTTGCTTTTTGGAGACCCAATTTGGATGCCACATATTGTTAGAGCAATAGGAAATTTAATAAGTATAATAGAAAAAATATTAAGGAGAATATTTCCTAAGAATAGAGAAGGTGAGCTTATAGGAGGAGTATTTTTAGTTTTATTTGTACTATCCATATCTACTGGCATCTCTATTTTTATTTTATATTTAGCAGGAAAGATAAATATTTATTTTAAGTTATTTATAGAAAGTCTAATTTGTTATCAGCTTTTAGCAACAAAATCTTTAAAAGATGAAAGTATGAAAGTTTATAAAGAATTAGAAAAAGATGACTTAGTGGAGGCTAGGAAGAAGGTTTCTATGATAGTTGGAAGAGATACTGAAAGTTTGAGCAATGAAGGAGTAACTAAAGCTACAGTAGAGACAATTGCTGAAAATATTTCAGATGGAATTATTGCTCCCATGCTATTTATGGTAATAGGGGGAGGTTCTCTTGGAGTATTTTATAAAGCTGCAAATACTATGGATTCAATGGTTGGATATAAAAATGATAAATATCTTTACTTTGGAAGAGTAGCTGCGAAGTTAGATGATGTTTTAAATTTTATTCCTTCAAGGGTTTCAGCCTACTTAATGATAGTTTCATCTTTATTTATGAAACTAAACAGTAAAAATGCGTATAGAATTTTTAAAAGAGATAGATTTAATCATGCAAGTCCCAATTCAGCTCAAACAGAAGCAGTTTGTGCAGGAGCATTAGAGGTACAACTTGCTGGGGATGCTTACTATTTTGGGGAACTTTATAAGAAGAAGACTATTGGGGACTGTATAAGGGAAATTAGGTATGATGATATAAAAATAACAAATAGATTGTTATATATAACATCAACAATGGGAGTTGTTTTATTTTCAATTATCAAACTTATGGTTATTTATTTAGTACTTAAATAGGGGGAAAAGATGAATTCTATTAAGGAAACTCCTATGAAAAATTATAAATAGAAGGAGAAAATAAATGAGTTGTTTATATATCATTACTGGGCCTCCAGGGGTGGGAAAATCAACAATTTCTAAAGTTCTAGCAGAAAAAAAGGAAAAGTCAGCATTAATAGAAGGTGATGATATCTATCACTTAGTGTGTGGAGGCTATGTAAAACCATGGCTTGAAGGCAATCATTTAGAAGTGTTTTGGGAAAATTGCACAGACATAATTAAGAATTTTCTTAATAGAGGATATGATGTGGTCTTTAATTATATATGTACGCCTGAAGATGTGGAGTACTTAAGAAATAAAATTAGAAATACAAAAATAAAATTAAGCATTTTAGTGGTTGATGAAGAAACTATTATAAAACGTGATAAAATGCGTCCGTTAGATTGTCAGATGGGTGAACGGTCTGTTCTATTATTGAATGAGTTTAAAGCAATGGACTATAGTAAAAAATACTATCTTGATACAACATTATTAAACGTAGAAGAAACAGTTAAGGAAATTATACAAGATGATAAGTTTTTATTATGAGTATAATATTACAGGAATAAAAGGTTAAGGGAATAGTTAGATTAATGGGGGGATTATGATGAGCAATTTTTCAAATCAAGAACAGATTATAAATAAGGATTCAGTTTCACTTGATTCTTATGATGAAATGGCAGAGTATTATTTTAATGATGTGGATACAAAGCCTCATAACGCATTTTATGAAAGGCCAGGAACTTTGTCATTACTTCCAGATGTGAAAGGCAAAAGAGTATTAGATGCAGGTTGTGCAGCTGGATGGTATACCAAATGGTTATTAGATAATGGAGCACAAGTAATCTCAATAGATTTTAGTGAAAATATGATAGAAATGACTAAAAAAAGAGTAGGAAACAAAGCTGAGATCATAAGAGCGGATTTGAATAATACATTAGACTTTATTGAGGATAAATCCATAGATATTATAGTATCATTATTAACACTTCATTATCTAAAAAGTTGGGATATAGCAATGGGTGAATTTCACAGAATCCTAAAAGATGGGGGACAACTTATTTTTTCTGTTCATCATCCTTTTATGGATTTTACAGTATTTAATAGAGAAAATTATTTTCTTACAGAATTATTAGAAGATGAATGGAATACTACTAATGGAAAAGTAAAAGTACAATTTTACAGAAGACCATTAAGTAATATTATTGAAGCAGTAACTGGTTCAGGTTTTGTAATAGAGAAGTTGTTAGAACCAATGCCAACAGAAGAATTTAAAATTAATAATCAAGCTACATATGATAAATTAACAAAAAGACCACAGTTCTTATTTATAAGAGCTAAGAAAATTAAAATTATTTATAGAGATTAGAGGGAATATATGACTATACCAAATAAAAACTCTAGAAAGATAGTTATAGGAAATAAAACTTATAGGTGGACAATTTCACCTGATGATGGATATATAGTTTTTGTTGCTGAACAAGATGATTTTAAAGGAAGAAGATTAGAAGTTTATATAGATTCTGATATTAATAAGCTTTGGAGAAGTTTCCCATGTGTTAAAGAATTGAATTTGAAGATTATTAAACCTAAGGATGCAGAAGTAATAATTTCTCAAGCCATAAATAAAGGGTGGAATCCTGAAGAAAAAGGCTCGCCTATAATTTTTGATTTAAAACAAGATTTTTTATTAATAAGTCGTAAATCGTAATATTGTTATAAAGTAAATTAAGCGAAAGGTGGTGAATTTAGTGAGAGTTTTATATCTATAAAATGTACTCTCATTAAGGATAATATATGGTAAAGTCTATTATGATACAAGGAACTATGTCTAATGTAGGTAAAAGCCTAGTAGTTGCAGGACTATGTAGGATTTTTAAAGAGGATGGATACAAAGTAGCACCATTTAAATCACAAAACATGGCTTTAAACTCTTATATAACAGAAGAGGGTTTAGAAATGGGAAGGGCTCAAGTTGTGCAAGCAGAAGCAGCAAAAATTAAACCATCTGTTTTAATGAATCCTATTTTACTAAAGCCAACAAATGATATAGGATCACAAGTAATAGTGAATGGAGAAGTTCTAGGGAATATGAATGCTAGAGATTACTTTAAGTATAAGAAAAGTCTTGTACCAGAAGTAATGAAAGCCTATAATGCATTAGCAAAAAAATATGACATTATAGTTATAGAAGGAGCTGGAAGCCCAGCAGAAATAAATTTGAAAGAGAATGATATTGTAAATATGGGAATGGCAAAGCTTGCAGAATCCCCAGTTTTATTAGTAGGAGATATAGATAGAGGTGGAGTATTTGCTCAACTTATTGGAACTATAATGCTCCTTGAAGATGATGAAAAATCTATGATTAAGGGAACTATAATTAATAAGTTTAGAGGGGATAAAACCATATTAGACCCAGGTATTGAAATGCTTGAAGATATGAGTAAAATTTCAGTAGTAGGGGTTACACCTTATATGCATGTAGATATTGAAGATGAGGATAGTTTATCAGAGAGATTTACAAAAGGAAAAAGTGTAGGACTTGTTGATATAGTAGTAATAAAACTTCCTAGAATATCAAACTTTACAGATTTTAATATGCTAGAAAATATAGAAGGAGTATCTTTAAGATATGTAAATAAAGCAGAAGACATTAAAAATCCAGATATGATAATAGTACCAGGAACTAAAAATACAATGGAAGATTTAATGTGGATGAGACAATCAGGAGTAGAAGCAGCCATCTTAAAAGAAGCTTCAAAAGGAAAAATAATTTTTGGTGTCTGTGGTGGATATCAGATGCTTGGACAAAACTTGCTTGATCCATACCATGTTGAATCTGGAGGAAGTATAAAAGGACTTGGACTATTACCTATTAAAACTACTTTTGAAAAAGAAAAAACAAGAACTAGAGTAAAGGGAAGTTTTAGAAATATAGATGGACCATTAAAAGAACTAACAAATATTAATTTCCAAGGATATGAGATTCATATGGGAATAACAGAATTATCAAATGAGTCAGCTCCAATGAATGAGATTACTGATATAGAAGGCAAAATAAAGGTAGATGGAGTAGCTTTAAATAATGTATATGGCACATATGTGCATGGAATTTTTGATGAAGAGGAAGTTGTTAAGGGGATAATATCTATCCTTTTCAAAAATAAAGGCTTAGATTATGAAAATATTAAAACCTTTGATTTTGCAAATTATAAAGAAGAGCAATATGATTTGCTAGCAAAAGGCTTAAGAGAAAGTTTAGATATGAAAAAAATATATGAGATTTTGGAGGCAGGAGTATGAGGGGCTTAGTACATATTTACTGTGGAGAAGGTAAAGGAAAAACTACAACATCAATTGGTCTTAGTGTTAGGGCTGCAGGTAATGGAATGAAGGTTATCTTTACACAATTTTTAAAGAATAATGATTCAAGCGAGTTAAAAATATTAAATAGTATAGAAAACATTGATTTAATACCCTGTGAAGAGAGTTTTGGATTTTTCTTTAATATGACTGATGAGCAAAAAGTAGAGGCAAAAAAAGTATATAGCAATTTATTAACTAGTGTTTTAAAGAAAAGTAAGGAATCAGATTATGATATGCTTGTTTTAGATGAGATTATGGCTGCTTATAATTATAACTTAGTTGATAGAGATGAGTTAATAGAATTTTTGAAAAATAAACCTGAAAAGCTTGAAGTGGTTATGACAGGTAGAAATCCAGATGAAAAACTTATTGAACTTGCAGATTATGTATCAAATATACAAAAGATAAAACATCCTTATGACAAAGGTATTTTTGCAAGAAAAGGAATAGAAATGTAGGAGATATGAATATGAAAATTGAACTTGAAAATGTATTACCAAGAGATATAGAAAAGAGAAGTTTTGAAATTATAACAGAAGAATTAGGTGACATAAAATTAGATCCAGATAAAGAATTAATTATAAAGAGAGTCATTCATACAACTGCTGATTTTGAATATATAGATAGCTTGAAATTTTCAGAAGATGCTGCTAAGAAGGCTATGGAAGCCATAAAAAATGGAGCATGTATAGTTACAGATACTCAAATGGCTAAGTCAGGAATAAATAAAAAAGTACTTGCAAAGTATGGTGGGGAAGTTTTTTGTTTTATGTCTGATGAAGATGTAGCTGCCATAGCAAAAGAGAATGGAACAACTAGGGCAACTGCTAGTATGGATAAAGCATCACAGATTGATAGGGAATTAATATTTGCAATTGGAAATGCTCCAACGGCTCTTGTAAGATTATATGAACTTATTAAAGAAGGTAAAATTAATCCAAAGCTTGTAATAGGAGTGCCAGTTGGTTTTGTAAATGTAGTTCAATCAAAGGAACTTATTATGGAATCAGGAGTAGATTTTATAGTAGCAAGAGGCAGAAAGGGTGGAAGCAATGTAGCAGCTGCTATCTGCAATGCACTTTTATATATGATAAATGATGATAGGGAATAGGAAAAGGAAATATTTAAGGTATAAAAATGTTTTATCAAATGTAAACTTTAATAATAAAAGCACTTATGAGTAATTTCATAAGTGTTTTTTTTTGATAATTTTATAAATTATTAATCAATAATGCAAAATATATATTGATAACCATTATAATCCATGATATAATCTGCAAGTATTTACAATATAATCAAGAAAAGGAGTGATAACGACAAATAATTTAATATTACTAACCAATGAGAATATATACTAAAAAGCGGGGTGAGGAAATAAATGGAAAAAACTAAAAAAAGTACAAAGATTAGGCTTGTTTCCATTCTTATGTTTATAGTTTTCATAATTAATGTGATTCCTATAAACATAGCAGAAGGTGCAGTTTTATTAAAAACTGAAAAAAATACTAGACCAAAATTAGATTTAGGAAATGTATTACATTATGATGGACAAGTTACTGATGATATTAAAAAAGAGGAAACTCCATCAGAAAAAGTAGTTGAAAAAAACCAAAAACTTTAATTCAAGAAATGGAAAAAGCAAAAGATGAGACTTTAAATGTTAAAGATAAAAATCTTGTTGAAGATAAGGACAAAAATATAGTTAAGAACTTTAGTATGTTTGATACTGCTATAGAAGGACTTCTAGGAGAAGAAAACTCTGAGCTAACTTATGAAAATATATTAAAAGTAAAAAATAAAATTCCAAATGGTAATGGAATATGGGTATTAGAAAAGAATAGAGAGGCTGTTGTAAATCTAATTAACCAGATTGCCAATAAAGAATATTATATAGATCAAAATGGATTTTTAAAATCTAGAGAAATAACTAAAAATACAGGTTCTAGATCATGTTCTGAAATTATAGACAACCTTATAAACAGCAATAAGAAGCTGATTATAGGTAGAAGTAATGGATGGAATGAATATGACATACAATCAAAAAAAGTAGTTTATAAAATTTTTGATAATGATAAAAAAGCAATTAATATTGAAGAAAATGCAAATAATCAATTAGTAATACTAAGTGATAATAACCTAAACAATGAAATGTCATTAGTTTTAATCGATGAGCTTGTTCATGTACTAAAAGGAAAAGATGTTGAATCTGTAAAAGAAAAAGTTACAGAAGAACTTAAAAAAGACATTGTAAATACAAAAGATACAGAAAAAGATACAAAAGAGGAAGAAATTCAAAACAAAGAACAACCTCCTTTGGAAGAAGAAAAGAAAGAATCAAAAGATGAGATTGTAGATGATAAGGACAAAGAGGTAATTAAAAACTTTGATATGTTTGATACAGCTATAGTAGGGCTTTTAGGAGAAAAGAATACTGAGCTGACTTATGAAAATATATTAAAAGTAAAAAATAAAATTCCAGAAGGCAGTGGAGTATGGATATTAAAAGAAAATAGAGATTTTGTTTTAAATCTAGTTAACCAAATTGCAGATAAGGAATACTACATAGATGAAAATGGATTTTTAAAATCAAAAGGAGTAACTAAAAATTCAGGATCTAAGTCAAGTTCTGAAATTATTGATAATCTTATAAGTAGTGATAAGTTATTGATAATTGGCAGAAGTGATGGATGGGATGAATATGATGCAGTATCACAAAAAGTAGTACACAAAACCTTTAGTGCTGAAAATAAAGGTGTTACTATTGGGGGAAAAGCTACAGATCAATTAGTAATATTAAGTGATAATAATTCAAATAGTGAAATGTCAATAGTTTTAATTCATGAGCTTATACATGGATTAAGAGGTCAACAAGGTAAAAAAGACAGGTTAGAAGAAGAGCTTTATGCAGGAAACTTAGAAAATGAGATTAGAAAAGAGCTTAATATAGAGTTAAGAGATTTAACAGACATAGAAGAATCTTATAACAAATATAAAAATTCATATAGTGATGATTATAATGAGAAGCCTTTTGAATATGCAGCAGGAACCTATGCAACTGTAAAATTGCAGGACCCATCAAGCAGCTTAAATTTCAGAAGTGGACCATCTACTGATACTAGTGTAATAGGAAGTTTACCACATGGAGCTTCAGTAAAGATTTTGGGACAAAGTGGTGACTGGTATAATGTAGAATACAATGGAACTAGTGGTTATGTTAGAGGTGATTTCCTAACCCAGGGAGCGGGTTCAATTTCTGGAACAGGAACAATAAAACTACAAGATCCATCAAGCAGTTTAAACTTTAGAAGTGGGCCATCAACAGATACAAGTGTGATAGGAAGCCTAACTCATGGTGCAGTAGTAACAATACTAGGAACAGAAAGTAACTGGTACAAGATAAATTACAATGGAACAATAGGATATGTAAGAAATGACTTTGTAGTACTTGGAGGTTCATCAGGAGGAAGTAGTGCAAGTGGAACAGGAACAATAAGACTGCAAGACCAATCAAGCAGTTTAAACTTTAGAAGTGGGGCATCAACAAGTACAAGCGTAATAGGAAGCTTAAGACATGGAACAGTAGTAACAATACTAGGAACAGAAAGTAACTGGTACAAGATAAATTACAATGGAACAATAGGATATGTAAGAAATGACTTTGTAGTACTTGGAGGTTCATCAGGAGGAAGTAGTGCAAGTGGAACAGGAACAATAAGACTGCAAGACCAATCAAGCAGTTTAAACTTTAGAAGTGGACCATCAACAGATACAAGCGTAATAGGAAGCTTAAGACATGGAACAGTAGTACAAATACTAGGAACAGAAAGCAATTGGTACAAGATAAGTTATAATGGACAAACAGGTTATGTAAGAAATGACTTCTTAGTAGCTGGAGGTTCAGCAAGTGGAAGTGCGAGTGGAACAGGAACAATAAGATTACAAGATCCATCAAGTAGCTTAAACTTTAGAAGTGGACCATCAACAGATACAAGCGTAATAGGAAGCTTAAGACATGGAACAGTAGTACAAATACTAGGAACAGAAAGCAATTGGTACAAGATAAGTTATAATGGACAAACAGGTTATGTAAGAAATGACTTCTTAGTAGCTGGAGGTTCAGCAAGTGGAAGTGCGAGTGGAACAGGAACAATAAGATTACAAGATCCATCAAGCAGTTTAAACTTTAGAAGCGGACCATCAACGGATACAAGCGTAATAGGAAGCTTAAGACATGGAACAGTAGTAACAATACTAGGAACAGAAAGCAATTGGTACAAGATAAGTTATAATGGACAAATAGGCTATGTAAGAAATGACTTCTTAGTACCAGGAGGATCAAGTGGAAGTGCATCATATGAAGGAACTTATGGAGCTTCACTTAAAGAATCTTATATAAGATACTATGCTCAAGATGATCCAAGGTATGGAAATGTGATGTATAGTAATCATGGTGATCCAACTCAGACTATAGCAAATTCAGCTTGTGGTCCAGCAGCATTTTCTATAGTGGTATCAACATTAAATAATATAGATGTTCCACCAACAGAAATGTGTGCATATGCATTAGCAAATGGACTTAGAACAGATAACAATGGAACAGAGTCAAGTTTGTTTAAGCGTGCAGCAACAAGTTCTTCAAGGTATAGTTTGAATTGTCAAGGTGTTAGTGGTACAAGTGGTGCAAAATCTTTATTGTCAGATGGAGCACATTTAGTTATAGCTAGGATGGCTTCAGGCCATGTTACTAGGCAAGGACACTTTATTGTACTTTCAGGATGGGTAACAGTAAATGGTAAGGTATATTTTAAAGTGTATGATCCTCATAGATGGAATGAATACTACATATATGATGGAGAAATAATTGATGATGTAAAAGATGATGGATTCATATTGCTAAGTGAAACAGCAATAAGGAATGAAGCTATTGAACTTTTTGGATTTTCAAATAAGAATAATAGTAAGATAGACAATGGTCAAGGATCTTCAACTGGAGGCAGTACTTCATCTGGAAGTAATCCTTCATCTGGAAGTAATCCTTCAAACCCAGGAACATCAGGAAGCTCATCATCAAATAATTCAACTTTAAGAATGGGAAGTCAAGGAGAAGAAGTAAAAAAACTTCAAAACTTATTAATTTCCAAAGGTTATAGTTGTGGTCCATATGGTGCTGATGGTGACTTTGGTCAAGGCACTTATGATGCTGTTGTTGCTTTCCAAAAAGCTAATAGTTTAGAGCAGGATGGTGTTGTTGGGTCTGGTACTTGGGGAGCTTTAAATAATTCTTCTTCAACAGGTGGAAATGGAAGTACAGGCGAAAGTAACAATAATCAAGGAACTAATACAGAAGGAAACAGTTCTTCAAACTCTGGAACATCAGGAAGCTCATCAACTGGATCTTCTTCTACAACGTCAAGTACTGGAGGTAGTTCATCTTCATCAGAAGGAAGTAGTAGTGACAGTAATCTAGCAGTAGATACAGGAGATAGAAAAGTTGATATTGCTTATACAAAATGGTGGGATACACATCCAGGGATAAAGTATGCTGATGACCCAAGGTATTCTGCAATTGTTGTAGCTGCGTTTCAAAATAGGTTGATGTATATGTCACAGCAAGGAATTGATGTGAGCGTTTTATCTATTGATGAACTTTGCAATTTATTTGAATATGAATTAGGTGATCAAGCAAGTTTAATCATTGACATGGCAGCTGCTGGAGTATCTATTGTCAAAAGTGCAGTGGGTGTAGGTGAAAAGGTAATTACACATAAGATGCTGGCTGAAGCAATGACTAAAATGCGAAATGGAATTAAAACATCTGTTGATAACCTAAATAGTATTATAACTAAAGTATATTCAAGAACGGATGGTTTTGTAGAGGTAGAGTTTGCTGGATGTGGTAGACTTAGATTTGATGAAGCTAAAATGCTTGAAGCAGCGGATGAAACGGGTAAAAATACCTATTATAGTTGGATTAGGAACAATTTAAATGATGGGATCAGTGATGCTTGGAAAATAATATCAGCAAAAGTAGATGATATTTTGCTAGATGCAGTTAATAAACTAAGAACAAAGTATACTGATGTTAAGATAGGATATAGAGGTTCTTTATCAACAGGAATTAAGCACAGTACTGGAGGGCCATTTGACTCAACAGATTTTGATGTAGATGCATTTATTGTAAGTGATGAACTTGCATCAAAATTTTCATCCAATACATTCTTTAGAAATGCACGAGATTTAGATGGGTTTACCAGTGTTTGTAATGAATTGGAATCAATATTTAAAAGTAGGTTTGATGGATATAGAGTTGAATCAGGAAAACCTTTTACTTTTAGGGTTTGGACAGAAGAAGAATACTTAAAAAAAGTAAAACCAAATGGAGCAAAATTAATTGATTAGGAGTATGAAAATATGAAAATTCCAGATATAAAAGGTGGAGCTGCCTTTCAGACAGATAAAAGTTTAGAAGAAGCAGGAGAAATAATATCAAAAAAATTATTTGGAGGATTAGAATTTCAAGGAAAAGAATTAAGTATTTACGAGGAAGTTCCAGCAATATTCATTAAAAATCAGATATTAGGGTTAAGTGTAATACTGAATGGATATAGTGGCTATGGTGAAGATGAGAGGTTTATTCTTGAAATACGTGTTCCATATTTTAATGATATATTTGGCAATAATGTAGAATCTTATAAATATGATATAAGTAAATATCTAGAAGGACTATTAGAAGATTGTTTTAAAGAAGATAAAACAGTTAAAATTTTAAAAAGTAAGTAAGTTTTCATTGTTATACGGGTACAACCCATAGCCGTCAAGCTAAGGAGTGTAGAATCTTGTAGAAAAAGTTGATGGCTTATTTCTTTTAGATTGGAAATATTAATGAATAATGATTTTAAATTAAAATCATTAGATTTCTTATATTTATGTTTTTGCATATGTATGATTTAATGGTTGTTGAATTTGAAAGTGAAAATCTTATTACGAGTAAGACTAAGATGTTTGATAATATTGATGATTTGTTACAAGAAATAAGAGAAGATTTTGAAAAGATTATTGATTGTTATTAAAACATAAGACATTCAAAATTGAAATCAATATGTTGGTGCTCCCCATAAAAGTAGAATTTAGTGAAATAGAGCATAATTATATGACTTATAGAAAAATTTTCTTGCAATATTGTAAATTAAACATTAGAATTAAAACATTAATAAAAAAAGAATATAAAAAAGCTCTTATTTAACTCTTATCAATGTAATTTGCCGTTACACTGATAAGCCAAACTTTACAAGGTATTTGCCGTGCCAAGAAAGCTGTTAGAAAAGAACTTCTTTCACAGTAACAAAAGTTACTTTTAAATTTACTAATTTTATTAGTAAATTTAAACCGATACAAGATAGAATCTAAAGCCTTTTGAGTATGGTAATTAACCTAACTCAAAAGGTTTTTTTGATTCCTTATTATTTAATCTTGCAGCAACAAGTTCTTCAAGGTATAGTTTGAATTGTCAAGGTGTTAGTGGGACAAGTGGTGCAAAATCTTTATTATCAGATGGAGCACATTTGGTTATAGCTAGGATGGCACCTGGTCATGTTACTAGGCAAGGACATTTTATTGTACTTTCAGGATGGGTAACAGTAAATGGAAAAGTTTATTTTAAGGTATATGATCCTCACTGCTGGAATGAATATTATAAGTATGATGGAGAAATAATTGATGATGTAAAAGATGATGGATTCATATTGCTAAGTGAAACAGCAATAAGGAATGAAGCAATTGAACTTTTCGGATTTTCGAATAAAAATAATAGTAAGATAGACAATGGTCAAGGATCTTCAACTGGAGGCAGTACTTCAAATCCAGGAACATCAGGAAGCTCATCAGAAAATAATTCAACTTTAAGAATGGGAAGTCAAGGAGAAGAAGTAAAAAAACTTCAAAACTTATTAATTTCCAAAGGTTATAGTTGTGGTCCATATGGTGCTGATGGCGACTTTGGACAAGGTACTTATGATGCTGTTGTTGCATTCCAAAAAGCTAATAAGTTAGAGCAGGATGGTGTTGTTGGATCTGATACTTGGGCAGCTTTAAATGGTTCATCAGGGTCAGGAAACTCAGGGGGAAGTAACAATAATCAAGGAACTAGTACAGGTAATCAGGAGTCGGATAATTCAAAGGATGAAACCTCATTTTTTCAGAAATTTATAGATGCATATAAAAAACATCAAACTTCAGGAAATATTTTATATGATGAAATAAATTTTTGGACATTGGGTACACTTGATTCATTTAAAGCAGTAACAGAAACAAAGCCATTTACTTTGGAGAATTTAAAAGCAAATTTCAAACTGTTTCTGAATACAGCACCATTTGTAATTCCAGCAGGAAAAACTATTGATAGTTTTGTTAGTGGAGCTACAAAATATGTAGGAAGCTTATTTGCCAAAAAAGTTGGATGTACTGAAACTACTGTAGCTATTGATGAAGCAGCTGCAAGTATTATTAAGGGGGCAGGAAATGCTTCAGCTAAAGGTTTACTAGGAAAAGATTTTGAAGATTATCTTACTAAGATAATTGGTGGAGAAGGCTCGTTTAGTAAAGGTGGACGAGATTTTGATGGTGGAATAGGAAATAGATGGTGGGAAGCAAAATCAGGAGGTTATTGGGATATGATAATGAATAACCAAAAACAATTAAATAAATTCAAAGATTCAATGGGAGATAGATTAAGGATAGCTAAGGATAATGGAGCAACATATGAATTGTTAACTAACGCTCGAATACCTCAATCTATAAAAGATTGGTTAACAAAGAAAGGAATACCTTTTACAGAATTGTTAGACTAAAAAGTATAAATATGAAAGGAATGAATTAAAGCATGTCTATAAGTGCATCAATTGATGTAAAATTAGCAAGGAATAATAATGAAAAGATATCTGCTAAAAAACTAATTAGTATATTAATTTCAGATAAGTGGAGACTACAAGATAATGGTAAAATATCATATTTACCATTAGGTGATGATGATGATTTTGATTGGCAGTATGATGAAATATCAATAAATGAATTAATGGATATAGTTGATAAAAAAGAGGAACGAAGAGAAGTAATTGGTTTAATAATGTTATGGGATACAACAGAAATAGGAGTAAACTTACTTATTCATTCAGAATTGGAGCTATCGTTTTCTTGTAGTATTAATAGAAAAAAACTTAATAATTTAGATAATAGAAGTATTACTGATGTAAATTGGTATGTAGAAAAAATAATTCCATTGTTGCAAAAGAATAATTACATTGTAGAGTCATTTTCTTTTGAGGAATATTGCTAGTTTGAATATAATTATTTGCCACAAAACTATACCTGTATGTATTACTCGATACATTTAATTTAATAAATGGAGGTTCAGCAAGTGGAACAGGAACAATAAGATTACAAGATCCATCAAGTAGCTTAAACTTTAGAAGCGGACCATCAACGGATACAAGCGTAATAGGAAGCTTAAGACATGGAACAGTAGTAACAATACTAGGACAGGTCATGTTACAAGACAAGGACATTATATAGTTCTTGCAGGATGGACAACAATTAATGGTAAAGTATATTTTAAAGTGTATGATCCTCATAGATGGAATGAATATTATATATATGATGGGGAAATAATTGATGACGTAAAAGATGATGGATTTATATTGCTAAGTGAAACAGCAATAAGAAATGAAGCAAATGCATTTTTTGGATTCTCTAATAAGAATAATAGTAAGATAGAGAATAATCAAGGATCTTCAACTGGAGGCAGTCCCTCAAACCCAGGGACATCAGGAAACAATTCAACTTTAAGAATGGGAAGTCAAGGAGAAGAAGTAAAAAGACTTCAAAACTTATTAATTAATAAAGGATATAGTTGTGGTAAATATGGTGCTGATGGTGACTTTGGACAAGGAACTTATGATGCTGTTATTGCCTTTCAAAAAGCTAATAAGTTAGAGCAGGATGGTGTTGTTGGATCTGATACTTGGGCAGCTTTAAATGGTATACCAGTAAGTGAAAATAATAAGACAATTAATATAGATATATCAAATATATTATATGATATTAATAAAGCTCCTAGTAAGTATGCAATTTCTACACAAATAAAATTATTAGATTTATCAGAACAATGGCTTAATGCAGCAACACAAAGTGAAAGAGTTAATATAGAATCTAAGATAAAAGATATTAGAGATAATACGGATGATAGCGTGGTTTTACGTCTTTTTCAAAAAGCTATAAATGAATTAGTGGGAGAAGGGTTAGTAACAGGATCAATTCTTATTATGGCAGGAGTAAGTCAATATGATTTAGATAAAAGACTTGATAATTTATTGGCAGCTAGAGAAACTTATATCGCTGGACAGGTAAAAAATATTGAGATTAATGATTCAAGTAATGTACGAGTTTATGGTGCAGAAGGGACAATTAATGAAAGAATTACAATTGGGAAAAGTGGAGAAGTAGTTATTCAGGATAGCAATAAGACCTTATTCCTAAACTTTGGAGATAAGCAACGAGCTAATGATTTTCTTATAAAGCGTTTAAGCCAAGGTATGGGTGATGTAAGTATAAAATCCTTTGAGGTGCCAAAAGAGTTTTTTGATAAAATCAATGCAGAAGCAGTGCTAGAATCAGAGGTTTCAAAATTTCCAGGAAGACCACTTAGGGTAGATATTACAAAAGCTGAAAATCAATTTGGACTACGCTCTGAGCAAATAAAGATACTTGAAAAAGAAATTATTAGAGGATCAGGAAAAGTTTCGAAAGGAGTGATAATAAAATGATAAATGATGAACTTAAACGGTTAATGAATAATAATGTTAATAACTATAAAATTGATCAAGTATTTTTGACAAGATTTGAAGTACAATGTAATGGAAATTCAAAAGGCGTTTTAAATAGAGTTAAAGATGTTTTAGAGATAGTTCTACAACAAGATGTAAAAAGATGGTTAACAGTAGAAGAGTGGAAGTGTACACTCCCTAAATGGTTTATTGAGAGTTGTGCTGATGAGATTACACAAGAAGAAGCAGAACAAAGGTTAACTTTATCATTAGAAGAAAGAATAAAGATTAGTAAAAACGAAGGATGGGCATTAAGTTCTTGGATATATTGGTTAAACCCTAATGAAAAACAGTGGTATTGGTGGGAAAGTAATATTATTGATGAAAATATACTAATTGTAACTGTACAATCTGAAGATTATCCCTTCGCATGGGGGGCTCTAGAATGGCTTTTGTTGGCTTCAGGAGCAATAAAAGTAGAAGAATTATAAGAGAAGATAGATGGAAGTTTTATTTGGTTGAGTATTGCTACTGCATTGGGATTAGGAACTACATTTTATTATGGTTCAAAAAATGTTCCAATATTTGAAGGAGTTTATCGTTTATTGAAATATGCTTTTGCGATTATTATAATATTTATAGTTGGTGTAGTACTAAAACAAATAATTTTATCTTTAATAGGATTTGATATAATGCCATTCATAGGAATATCAAATCCATCACATTAAAACAGATCTTAAAAACAAGTAATTAATGGTAAAAGTAGGATTTAGTAAAATATACTTCATATTGGGTTGGAACAATAGGCCCATTTGTAAATATTGATACTTTTGAAGATTATGTAAATCTAAATAATGAAAGATATAGTACTATTGAAGAAAGTTCAACAGATGTATTATTTGATATATTATTAAATCCTCCCCGATATGATGAGATAAATCCAATGCCTTTTGAGGATTTCAATATTGAATTAGTAGATATTCGAGCTTTTATTGGACAAAAAGATACAAAAAAATTTTTACTAAAGTTAAAAGAAGTGATTGACATTCCTAAATCAAGAGTATTAATAGTTGACATAATAGGCGGGCTAAAAGATGTAGAGGGAATTGATCTATTAAAATTATTATTAGAAGAAAAGTTAAGTGATGATGAAATAATGGATATAGCATATACTTTAAGCGAAATACCTGGATTTTAAGCAAAATAAATACTAAAAAAATTAAGAGTGAATATAAGGATGGTCCTTTAGAAGTATTACAAGAAATTAATATTTGTTTAGATTATTTTTAAACAAATATTAAAAGAAAAATAAAGTATATATAAAAGAAATATGTTTGTAGTAGAGCCATTAAAAAAATGGAATGCAGCAAACATATTTTTTTATATCTTTACAATTCATTCCTTATTTTTGGTTAGATCGTTACCTAATATAATAGTTGTTTGAGCATTTGAAATGTGTGCTTATGCATTAGCAGGTGGATTTATAAGTACATTTTCTTTTAATAAAGATGAAAAAACAGAGATTGTAGTTGCATCATTTGAACAAAATCCTGGCATGTTGTATTATTGGGAAAGAAAAAGGAAACAAGAGCAGGAAGAACCAAGTCCCTCTACAGTAAAAGAACTTGATGAAAATCTAATATCAAAAGATACTTTAGAAAAGATAACAGGGCTTTCTGGTGCAGCTCTAGTAGCATATTTAGTACTATCAGAAGGGGCTAGGGTATTATTTCCACCAAGAAATTTTATACCAGTGCCACAAAAAAATATATAAAAAGAGGTTGAACATGAATAAAATAGAAAATTATACGAATAGCATTTATGGATGTATCTCAACATATGATTCTTTATTAACTAAGGGCTCAGTAATAATTGATATTATAGAGGAGTTTATAGAAAAAATAGTAAAACCAATAGATAAAGATTTGAAATATAGGGTTAATCTAGAGAAAAAGAAATATAAGTATAACAGTTCTAACTGGGAAAAAACAAAAAAATTAATAAGTGAAGGAAAAGTAGAAAAAATTAGTTTTGTTCATTTTGATAAGAGTACAATTGAAGCAAGAATAAATGGAATAGATTGTCCAGAGGCAAACATATTTCCAGAGCTTATTAACCTAAACATTTTATCTAATGTTAGTAATACTAAGAGGGCAAGTCTTATAGAGTTTTCAATAAATAAATGGACTTGTGCAAAGAATAATTCTCAATATATTTGCTCAGAATATGAAAAAATAATTGAGAAGGTCATATCTAATATAGATTGTGTAGGGGGATTTATTACAATTGATACAATGTCAGCATATTGTTCATTTAGTGCACATGAAAGGCATATGGGACTTGAATATATGAATGCTTCAGAGAACTTTCATAAATATTTCAGAGGTTATAGCTGGGGAAATTACTTAAGTAAAAAACATGTGGAATTGTTGGGAGGAATAGAAAAAATTAAAAAAGAAGCTCCTGTGTTCTTAGTTAAAACCTTAAGTGATAATGGTGTGTATTTACAATTAACGGAGAAAGCAGATGAAGTTTTAGATGAGGATTTAAGAAAATTAAAAAGATATTTTCAGCCTATATTACCCAAAGCCCAATTAATGTTTTTTACATCTGAAGCTAGATTTAGGAGAATGATAATTGATAAAGATGATGAATTGATTTTTTTAGAGAATAAGAATTAAGTATTATTGAAATTGTAGTACTTAAATTCTTTGAAAAGTTTGGATTTTTTTGGGGGGGAAAAATGGAGTTTATCATGCTAAAGAAGATGGATGGCAATATATGAATTAGTATTTGAATAAAAGCTTTAATTTAAAAATACAACTAGAGGTGGTGATTTATATGAAAAGAACGGAAATGATTAATAAGATAAAAGATTGGGCTGGGCCAATAGGACCATTTGTAACTATTGATACTTTTGAAGATTTTGTGAATTTAAATAATGAAAGATATAGTACTATTGAAGAAAGCTCAATAGATGTGTTATTTGACATATTGTTAAATCCTCCTAAAGATGAAGATATTAAGCCAATACCTTTTGACGAGTTCACTGGTGAATTGGTAGATGCTATAACTTTTGTTGGGAAAAAAGATACAAAAAAATTTTTGCTAAAGTTAAAAGAAATGCTTCATTTTTCTAAATCAAGAGCATTGATAATTGACGTAATAGGTGGCTTAGAAGATATAGATGGAATTGAATTATTAAAACCATTATTATTAGAAGAAAATTTAAGTGATGATGAAATAATAGCTTTAGTAGATGCTTTAAGTCAAATTGGCGGAGTTGAGTCAAAAGAAATACTAGAAAACTTAAAAATTAAGTATGAGAATTCCAGAGAAGTTCTAGAAGAGATAGATATTTGTCTAAAGCTCTTAAATCATTCATCTTAAAATATGTGTGAAAAACAATAGAATTTTTGAAAAAAAAGTAGCAATGTGAAAGTATTAGATAGTATTAATTAAATGAAGAATAGGAAGATAATAATGGAAATTGAAGCATTTATGATTGTAGAGATAGTAGAAGAAATTGAAGATGTGATTGTTAGAGGAAGAGCATATATTGACATAGGAGTTGGAGATGTCCTATATGTTAAAAATAGATATGAGGAAAAAATTCCATGTATAATTGAAAAAATGAGCTCTTATGGAAGAGAAACAAAAGTATTAAATTCAATGATGACAGGTGATGTTACGCTTAAATTTTTACAGAATGTAAGCTTGAAAAATATTTGTACCAATTACAAAAGGAATGAATTAAAGTATGTCTATAAATGCGGCAATTGATGTAAAATTAGCAAGGAGTAAATCTGAAAAAATATCAGCATTTTCTTTTGAGGAATATTATTAATTTTGGAGGATAGAGATATGAATAAAAAGATTAATTTATATGTCGATGATTTGCGAGATTGTCCAGAAGGATTTCAAATAGCAAGAAATATAGAACAAGCTAAATATTACTTAGCTAAATTTGATATTGAAATAATTTCTCTTGATCATGATTTAGGTGTAGATGAGCAAGGAAATCTTTTACCTACAGGATATGAATTGGTTAAATACATTTGTGAAAATGGATTGAAAATTGATAAAATATATATACATACTGATAATCCAGTTGGAAGAGAAAATATGTACTATACTTTGTTAGGAGCACAAAAAAGGGGCTTTATAGATGACAAGGTTTTAATTTATAAATATCCACTTGTACCAAATCAATATTCAGGATATGTAGAATAAAATTGTAGGAACTTCATTAAATAAGGATATATATCAATTAGAAAAATCTAAATATGTTGTATTCTATATTCCTGAAACTGATGGAAATGGACTTGAATAAAAAAGGGGGCTGTATCAAAATAAATTTGATACTATCCGATAAAAAAAGAGAATTCAAAATTGAATTCTCTTTTTTAGCGCAT